>JAUXIU010000192.1 GCA_030620895.1 Deltaproteobacteria bacterium | reverse complement strand
CTCACTCCTCGCCTTCGTCGCGCCTTAGTCTGCTTTGTTCTAACACTCTGTACGCGCATCTAATTATGACGTTGTGTTTAATTTTCATGTGGAAAGTGCCATGATTACTAGGGACAGTCCCCTACCCACTTACGTGGGTGCCCCGACGGATTTTGTTAGAGGCCTGAGGTTGGAGGCAATAAAACCGTTCGAGGATGGAAGATTGAGGAGGGAGGCAAAAACCTCTAACCTCTATCCTCTAACCTCAAACTGCGTGGGACAGTCCCTTTTTTGCATAAAATTGCTTCTTTCCAAATTGAAAACTGCATTGGTCTAGACTCTACAGGGAGAGCAAATGAACTGGTATCAACTCGAAATTAAAGAGGTATTTCACAAACTTAAGACAGAAGAAGATGGCCTCTCGTCGGATGAAGTAACGGAACGCCTAGAGAAGTATGGACCGAATAAATTGGTGGAGGAAGAAAAGATAAGCAGGCTCCGAATCCTCCTCCACCAATTTAAAAGCCCCTTAATATATATCCTCCTTATAGCCTCTGTTGTTACTACCCTCCTCCATGAATATATAGACACAGGCGTAATCCTGGCCGTAGTAATACTTAATGCAATTATAGGTTACTTCCAGGAATATAAAGCTGAAGAGAGTGTACGGGCTTTAAAGAAGATGCTCGTCCCGCAGGCAAGGGTCATTCGTGATGGAAAGGAAAAAGAGATAAAGAGTGAAGAACTTGTTCCCGGGGATATCGTGCTTCTGACCTCGGGAGTGAGGGTGCCTGCGGATATTCGCCTGATCAGGACTATTGAACAAAAGATAGACGAAGCGATGCTCACAGGGGAATCACTCCCTGCAGAAAAAGTCACACATGTCCTGAGAGAGAAGAACCTCATACCCGGAGACCAGAAGAATATGGCCTTTATGGGGACAATGGTTGTCAGCGGCAGGGCAAAGGGCATTGTTGTAGATACCGGGGTAAAAACCGCTCTCGGTCAGATAGCCAAGGAGGTTAAAGAGGTAGAGGTTGCAAAATCCCCACTACAGGAAAAGTTAGAACGATTTGCAAGGTTCATTGGTTTAATTGTCTCAATCTTTACCGCGATTATATTCTTTATCGGGATAGCTATTGGTAAGGAAGCATCAGAGATGTTCATAATAGCAGTTGCCACCGCTGTATCTGCCATACCGGAGGGTCTCCCTGTAGCTGTCACCATCGCCATGTCAATAGGTGTGAACAGAATGGCAAGCAGGAACGCCATTATAAGAAAGCTTACCGCAGTAGAAACACTTGGAAGTACGACAGTAATAGGTTCAGACAAGACAGGCACACTCACGAAGAATGAGATGACCGTCAGGCTTATCTATGATGGGGAGCATATATATGAGGTAACAGGAAGCGGATATGAACCGAAGGGTGAGATACTGGCTGAAGGAGGACATATTGATATAGAGAAATCAAAAAACCTGCAGATGGTATTGAGGATAGGCATGCTATGCAATGAGTCGAATATATATGAGGAGGAAGGGCAGTACAAGGTCGATGGTGACCCTACTGAGGGCGCACTTATCGTCTCAGCCATGAAGGCAGGTCTTAACCCCGAGGATGAGAAGGAGAAATATCCACAGATCGGAATCGTCCCTTTCGAATCAGAGAAGGGGTTTATGGCAACACTCCATAGACATGGGGGAAAGAATATTGTCTTTGTAAAAGGCGCGCCAGAAAGGGTGCTTGATATGTGCACGGATTGTTTAATAAATGATGAGTTTAAGACAAAGGATATCCTCAATACCGCTCACCGTTTTGCAAAGGAGGGTATGAGAGTCCTTGCGATAGCCTATAAAGAGATACCAACGGATATAGACGAACTTACTCATAAGGATATCGAGGGAACCTTAACCTGGGCAGGGCTTCAGGGTATGATAGACCCGGCCAGACCTGAGGCTGTAGAAGCAATAGAGGGATGTAAAAGGGCCGGTATAAGGGTTATCATGATTACCGGTGATCACCCTGTAACCGCAATGGCGATTGCAAAGCCACTGGGTATAGAAGGAGAAGAGAATGTACTCACAGGGAAAGAACTTGAGGCTATGAGTGATGAGGTTTTATTCAAGAAAGTGCGGGATGTATCTGTCTATGCAAGGGTTTCACCAGAACATAAGCTGAGAATAGTCCAGCAATTGCTTAAAAATGGGGAGGTTGTGGCCGTAACAGGAGATGGCGTCAATGACGCCCCTGCACTCAAGGCCGCCAATATCGGTATCGCTATGGGGAGAACAGGTTCAGATGTTGCTAAAGAGGCCTCTGATGCAGTCCTGTCAGACGATAATTTTGCCAGTATCTTCGCAGCAGTAGATGAAGGAAGGGTTGTTTATGATAACATTCGCAAGGTTGTCCTCTTTCTCATATCCTGTGGTTTTGGGGAATTGCTAGCGATTATAGGCGCAATAGCCATGGGGTTCCCCATACCTTATATCGCCGCTCAGATTCTCTGGTTAAACCTTGTAACGAACGGTCTCCAGGATGTCGCCCTTGCCTTTGAACCGGGAGAAAAGGGTATCCTCGACCGCCCTCCAAGGGATCCCAATGAGAAAATATTTTCAGGGCTTCTTATACACAGAACCATTCTTATAGGATTTATCCTCGCAGCAGGGACACTATACACATTTATAGATGCATTGAATGATGGGGTTTCCATTGAAAGGGCCAGAACCATCGCACTTACCACCATGGTATTCTTCCAGTTCTATCAGGCGTTCAACTGCCGATCAGAAAGGG
>JAUXIU010000206.1 GCA_030620895.1 Deltaproteobacteria bacterium | reverse complement strand
GAGCGGAGGCCTATATAATCATAGACCATGAATGAAAGACCGAGTACAAAAATTCCAAAGAAAGCAACAATGCCTTTAAGCAGATACGAAGGAAATTTAAACTGTTTAACCCTTGATGGATCTTGCGGCATTATGAATATAGTTAAGAATCTCTTTTTCAACCTGAACCTCCTCTCAGATTATTTGATTTCTGCATTGCTTTAGCATAAAGTTGTCAGTATTGTCAAGCCCTTATCCTCCTGTCATATTTAACAATATTAGCTTAAGGATGGTCTGTGACGTAAATCACACACTGTTAATGCTCGTCTATCTCACCCATGTAAAGTGTAAACGTATCCTTCTCTACGCCTATGTAGCCTTCCTCAGACATCTTCTTCAGAGCCCTGCTGACTACCTCTCTTGATGACCCTATCATGGCAGCGATATCCTCATGAGTTATTCGGTCAATGGAAACAACATCAGACCCCTTGCCCTCCTTTCTGGCGATGCCGATGAATGTGTGTGCAATCCTCCCGCAAACGCCCAATAATGCAAGCCCCCCTATCTTTCTATCGGCCTCCCTCAACCTCATTGTCTGATAAATAAGAAGCTGCACTGCAACACTAGGATGCTCTTTGAGATAATCGAGAAAATTGGTTCTCTTAATTACCAGGCACCCAATATCCCTTACAACCTCCACATTTGCCGACCTTGGCTCACCATCGAGTAGCGACATCTCACCAAAAAAATCCCCTTCGCCTATCATGGATAAGACTATCTCTTTTCCACCCTCGCCATAGAGGGTTACCTTTGCCTTTCCAGAGAGTATTATGTAAAGTGCCTCCCCCTGCTCTCCCTCGCTTATTATCTGGCTGCCCCTTGACCAGGACCTTACATCCCCAAGCCTTATCAGATCAACTATATCGTCCCTTCCTATCCCACTAAAAACAGGGCTCCGCTTAAAAAGCATTTCTATCTCTTTCAGAGACATATTCATTTTGATCCACTCACCTCTATATCCCTCAAGACTATACTGGGCGCACCTACACTACCAAAGAACCTTAAATCCCCTCCCACCTTCTCTACCTTCAATAGAAGGTCAACGAGATTCCCAGAAATAGCCATACCCCTAACAGGGTATGAAACCTCACCACCCTCGACCATAAAACCGGCAGCACCTAGGGAGAAGTCACCAGTAACAGGATTTGCTGTATGCACACCAAGAAGCTCTGTAACAAAAAGCCCATTACCCATATCTGATATAAGATCTTCCAGTTTGAGACCTTTTCCCTCCATATATATGTTCGTAATACCAATCGTTGGTAGATTCATATAAGAAGATCTCACTGCATTACCGGTAGTACCAGCACCCGTCCTTCTACCCCAATATGCATCGGATAGATGACCCCGGCAGATTCCATCTATCACGAGGGCTGTCTCTTGTGTTGGCGTACCCTCGGCATCAAATGGCGCAGTAGCCCAGCCCTTTGGCAGAAGACCATTATCCCATATATTAACGGTGTCGGAGGCAATCTTGTTGCCAATTTTTCCCTTAAGCATGGACTTTCCCTTCTCAATGTTATCCAGGAGGAACGAGTTTGCAAGAACCTCCAGGAGTTCACATACAACAATATTCTCCAAGAGAAGGTTACATCTAACTGTATCTATGGATCTGGCACCAAGCATATCTACAGCCATCCTGGCAGCCCGTCTCCCAACCTGCTCTACATCTATATCGGATATATAACGGCCTGTGTCCATCTCCCACCCCATTTGAGACTCTCCGTTCCTCTCTGCTGCCACCATAATACTGCAGGAAACACGTGTAGAAGAGTATTCCTTATCCAGACCGTTTGAATTAATTATTCTTGTATTATGCTTGTTCTCTTTATATGACGCCTTCCTTACTCTTCTGACCCTTGTATCGAATCTTAAGGCCGCATCCTCCAGCTTCATTGCCATGGATATCTTCTCATCCTCTGTAATATTATCGATCTCCTTATCAAATAACCCAAGAGTGGATACTGGGATAGTATCTTGCTCTGAAGGAAAAGACAAGAATTCGTCGCTACTCGCCTCGGTGCTACCATCAACCGCCACTTTAAGCATCTGTTTCAGAGAATCCTTTCCCATATCACTGGAAAATGCGAACCCAAGACGCATATTTTTTATTACCTTTATGCCAACTCCACTGCTCTGTGAGAGGTTCAATGCATCCACTTCACCATCCTTGGCCTCTATAGCAAGTCCCTGCCTCGATGACAAGAATATCTCGAATGAATCCACCCTGCCAGAAAGCTCTCCCTTCAAGGTTGATATAACCCCGGCAACTCCTCTCATAGCTCTTTTATCACAGCAATCTCGTCACAAGTTGGGAACTTAACACACCTCACACACTCTACCCATATCTTGTGTGGCAGGATCCCCTTATCTATAGCTTTAAAACCAAGCTTTTCAAAAAAACCTGGCTTATATGTAAGTGCAAATACCTTTGGAAGTGCCAAGCTTC
>JAUXIU010000182.1 GCA_030620895.1 Deltaproteobacteria bacterium | reverse complement strand
TTCTTGCCGGATATCGAACCGGCCAACTTTAATGCACTGGCGCTCTTTCCACTCCTTGCACCACCTGTGATGAAGATCAGTTTTGAGATTGGAGTTCTAACCTGGGAGCCACCCTTCTTTATCTCTTGTCCCTGATTCCTGATTCCCGCCTCCTGTCTTTTAGTACTCAATCCCCGTCCTCGCCTTTACCCCTCTGTCGAACGGGTGTTTTATCTTGAGCATCTCTGTTACATAATCGGCCATCTTGACCAGTTCTACAGGGGCGTCTCTCCCTGTAAGAACAACCTCAAGACCATCTGGCCTATCTTCCAGGAACCCCACAAGCTCCTCAAGCGAGAGCCATCCCCCGTTGATGACACTGTTTATCTCATCGAGGACGAGGAGATCTATGGAGCCTTCCCTTATCTTACGTTTGACAATCTCATAGGTCTGGGAGATGGCCTTTTCAATGGTGGTTTTATCTGCCTTCTCCTTTGTGAATATCGGGTGCCTTATATTTGCGCGGATGAGCTCTATCTGTGGGATGTACCTTCTAAACACCTCTTTTTCACCTGAGCTGGCGTTATCTTCCTTGAAGAACTGCACAAAGAGGACCCTCCTGCCATGACCTGCGGCCCTTACGGCCAGGCCAATGGCGGTTGTTGTCTTCCCCTTTCCTTCACCTGTATATATGTGGATTAAACCTCTGGCCATAGATAAATCCAGATCATGCGCGAACGTAGCCGAAACCTTTAGGTTTCGCTAAAAAACGGTATGCGTGATGCTTTTTTTAAAGATACAAGTTGCAAGATTCAAGTTGGAGTTAAGGGACAGCCCCCATTCTACGCATCCTTGTTTCTTCCCCACCGTAAATGGGGACAGTCCCGATTCCTATCTACTAGCTACTTTATTTGATTGCTCAATGCTTCGCAGGCTAAAGCCTGCGGCTACGATTGATCTGTCCATTTCGTACAAAACTGGGATAAAGAACAAATATCGAATACCGTTAAATAAAAACCCATCTTCCATAAAAGAAAGATGGGTAATTATAGCAACTACAACCCTCTCCCTCGGAAGGTATCAACTCCAGCGACCTTATTTTCGATCGCTATCTTTAAGATCGGGCAGGTTTCCTGGCTCTGGGCTACCTAGTCTCTACCCCTTCCCATCCCGAATAAGGCCGGAATAGTGGTCGATAGATTTCGTTCCCATTACAGTTGCGGGGCAGCTCCCGATTTTAACGGGATTCCCTATTATCTCCCCATACTCTTCTGGGGAGCACCCGATTTTTCGATTGAAGAGCAGGCTATCAAGTCAGCTTGGTATGAGTCAAGGGAAATATCACTGGAGAAAATTCTTCTTGATACTTTATATTATTCCTCTTCAAAGAAAAACTTCTTTGCACCGAATGCCGGTTCTAGTTCATCCAGCCAGATAGCCTTCTCGTTATATTTGGCAAAAAATGGGCGCAACGCCCAATCAGGGTTTCGTCCCTGCAACATTCGCAGTACAAAGACCTTCTCTCCGTTAATCTCATTTACCCCGAGGATCTGTACCTTTCCAGGTTTGGCTGACATACTTGGGCCGCGAACAGTCCTCGATATTCCGCTTATATTCTGGTACGCCTTCCGAAAGATCTGCCATGCTTGTACCAGAGGGATGCTGAAGTAATGTTGGGCGCTGGTATCTCTAGGAATGAACATATAGTATGGGATACATCCCAGTCTAACCTGCTCCTTCCACATCTTTACCCATATCTCCGACCTATCATTTATATGAGCCAACAATGGGGACTGTGTCCTAATCTGAGCCCCCGTTTCACGAACACGCATGATCGCATCTTGGACAGCCTTGGTCTCTAACTCTCTTGGATGATTGAAATGGGCCATAAAAGCCAAATACTTTCCTGCCCTTTGAACCTCTCTAAAGAGATTTAATAGCTCTCCTGCATCAGGATCTGTTAAAAACCGGTAGGGCCAATAACTCAATGACTTTGTGCCCATCCTGATGGTTTGAAGATTAGGGAGGTCTGCCTCTAATAATGCCCTGATATACTTAGCCAGAGTCTTGGCCTTCATAACCAGCGGGTCGCCGCCGGTTATTAATATGTCTGTGATCTCAGGGTGTTTATGGAGATATCTAATGAGGCGCTTGGTTTCACGCATAGCGAATTTGAACTCATCTATCCCGACAAACTGTGGCCAGCGAAAACAGAATGTACAGTATGCATGACACGTTTGCCCTTCGCTTGGAAAAAAGAGCACCGTCTCTTTATATTTATGCTGCATGCCGATTAGTTCTTCACCTTCCAAGCTGGGTATGTTGTGTTTTATCTGGCCCGCAGGATCGGTGTTTAGCTCCCGGCGAATCTTATTTGCTATTTCATTGATCCTCTCTTCACTGGAACCATTTTTGAGGACCTTTGCCATTTCTTCGAAATGGTGAGGGTATAGTATATTCCTTTGAGGAAAGGTGAGTAAAAAAATTGGATCGTTAGGAATATCCTCCCAATCTATTAGTTCATCCACCACGTAATTATTTGTTTTAAAAGGCAGAATATGTCCGACAACCTCTATGGCAAATTTCTGTTCCTCCGGAAGACTCTGGATTTGGGGAATCTGCCTAAAGTTTGAAAGAGTATAGGCCCTGTACCTTAAATTTTGAATAGTTGACCCGAAAATTTTAAATGACTGATTCAGAAACTGCACAACAATACCCCTTCCTTATAAAGCACTTATCAAATGCTATCAAGTTCATTGTTGTATTGTCAACAGATAATGGCGCAACACATATATTAGTTTCCAGAGGTTTTTGCACTGGAAACAATCTTAATTTACAGCCTGGAACCACAGAATTTGCAGTAAACAGCATTGATAGCATGACCTTCAGCGCTGCATTCAGGGCACGCCTGAGTAGAGATTGGCTGCC
>JAUXIU010000123.1 GCA_030620895.1 Deltaproteobacteria bacterium | reverse complement strand
CCATATATCACCGCCGTGCCTCGAATTGTTATTAACACAGCCATATGGCACTATTTTTCTCCAATCCCATTGAATATTCCGTTTTTTCATATCCTCTTTCTTAAATAAATGTCGCATCGTGCGTTACGTGTTATACACAACACATGACACGATATACGCAAGAAGAAGGAGATGGGAATAAGGGGGTAGTTTCCCTTATTCATACTTCATGATTCCTAATTCATGTTTCTATTATTCCTAATTCATAATTCATTCTTTTCAATCTTCATTTTTCAATTGGTTAAGTCATTAGGTTCTGGTTAGGATGCAAGTTTTGTCAATATTCGTTAATCGTGTATCGTGGTTCGTTGTTCGGGTTTCTATTCACGATTCACGAACGACGAAATACGAACGACGTTCTTTTCATTCTTCAGGAATCAGTCGAGTCTAAAAGCGACCTTCAGGATCACCTGGTACTCAACAACTTTGTCTACATCGATCTTCCCCCTCTGCTCTAACACCTCAAACCAGGAAAGGCCATGGAGTGACTTGGACGCCTTTGAGATAGCACTCTGTATAGCCTCTTCATAACTTTTTGGAGATATACCCACCAATTCAATCTGTTTGTAGAGCTTTTCCATCTTACCCTCCTTGTTAAAGATACTGGATTTTTCTATAAAAAACGGACTGCTACCTCATATGATAAGACTGACAAACAGTATCATAATGATCATCAAAATGGCAACGGTATACATAAGCCTTATAGCACCATTCGCAGCTTCTCTTCCAGGTTGAGTGAGTGTTTCTCCTATAAAAGGCCTCTCAACATACCTCCCCGAATACCAACTGCCTCCACCCAACCTCACACCCAGTGCCCCGGCTGTAGTAGCCTCAGGATAGCCCGCATTAGGACTCGAATGGCTCCTTCCATCCCTCCAGACCACCTTTGTGGAACCCCTCCAGTCCAGACTGAGTATAAGAGAGGCGGCTATCATAAGAAAGGCCGTCAACCTGGAAGGTATATAGTTGGCAAAATCATCCATCCTGGCAGAGAACCAACCCAGATGCCTGTATCTATCATCCTTATACCCTACCATCGAATCGAGCGTATTTACGGCCTTATAGGCAAGCGCCAGCGCAGGCCCCCCAATTGCCAGATAGAAGAGTGGAGCAACAATCCCGTCAGATGTATTTTCAGCAACTGTCTCGGTAACGGCACTGTATATCTCTTCTTCTGTAAGATTCTCTGTATCGCGGCCAACGATAAATGAGAGTCTCTTTCTTGCCTCTTCTATAGTCCCCCTTTCCAGGACCTTAATAACAGCCCCAGCTTCCTGATGGAGCGATCTTACAGCAAGGGCTGTATAGGTGAAATATATTGACAGAAAAAGTGATAGAGGCAATGAAAAGGTGGCGGTGAATTTCAAAACAGACCACGACAGCAGAAAGACCGTTAAAACAACGGCCAGAAATAGGACGACGCCACCGACCTTTTCTGCTACCGGGTTCTTCGCAAGGCTCCTTATCCCCCTTTCAAGAAAGGAGATATATCTGCCCATCCACCTTACAGGGTGGGGCAACCATAAGGGGTCGCCCACTAAAAGATCGAGGAGATAAGCTGACAATAGAACAATAGGCAGTGAATGGTTAACGATAAGATCGGATATTAACATAGAAACCTAACTAGTTTCCATCCGGAAACTCATTTGAACACTGATGCAGTTTTCAATTTGGAAAGAAACAATTTTGTGCAAGAAGGGGACTGTCCCCATTCTGATTATGCCATGCGCAGAGCGCTTTGCGCAAAGCGTGTTCTTGAGTTGGGACTGTCCCTAGCAATCAAGGGCACTTTCCGGATGAAAGCTAACTATACAGCAACACCCCTTTAAGGTCAATTGTCCTTTATTCACCCTTTATTTTTTCAGGATTATCTGTTAAAATTACCTATAGATAATGGGTTAAATCATGATTATACAGATTTTTAACCCTCTGTTTTTACTCTTTTTGCAGTAAAAACAATTTTTGATCTTGAACTTTTGTAATAAAGAACCAAATCATGGCTCGAAGATGAAGAGATGTGTATCCATAATCCTTGCATTAACGTTACTTTCAGGTTGTTCATCCGCATACTCTGTAAAGATCGGTTTCAAAAATTACCCGCCAAAACCTGATACATATAATGTGCCTATACTTTCACCAGATGATGTCCATAACACCCATATCACTGTCATAGGCAAGATATATGCATCAAAAGAGCTGCTGATCTTATTTGAAGAGACTGTCGTGTCAATGGTTGTCAAGATGATGGAGGACCAGGCCAGAAAGCTTGGAGCAGATGCCATGGTTAATTTAACAATTACAAAGCAGTTTGACAGGCTTATAGATAATTATATAATAAGCGGCAAGGCTGATGCTGTGGTTTTTGAGACCTCCAGAGGCAAGGCCGGTGAAGGGACTCCAAAAATAATCAAACCAAAAGAGTATGATATCTAAGTTGATAAGGGGGCAGATTTCAAATCTGTACCCCTTTATCGCACTACATCATAAATTCTCCGCATATCAATATTATCCCTCACCACCCTGGCCAGTTCTCTTATACCTTCATCCCTCTTCGTATTGAAACAAACCAATCCCTGAAGAGGCAGCCCCCTCATAGATCTTATCTCGTTCAGGATTGCTCTTCTGAAATTGTCATTATTAAATATACCGTGGATATATGTCCCCCAGACATTACCGTCTTCAGAAACCGCACCGTCATCCATCTCAGCGGTAGTGCCTTCTCTCCGAACCATTACCGAAAATTTTTTTTCTCTGCATAAGGTATGACCCATATGGATCTCGTAACCATATACGCGGTAACTTTCATTATCTACAACCCCTTCTTTTACCACAGCCTCAACCTGTGATAGCTTCTTTTCCTTCCCCATAACCGTCTCCACATCAAGAAGACCCAGTCCCTTTATCTCTTTCACGCTCGATTCAACACCACTGGGGTCCCTTATTACACACCCAAGCATCTGGAAACCACCGCAGATACCGATAACCCTCCCACCACCCCTTGCATAATCGATTATTACCTCTGCAATACCCCTCTCCTTAAGCCATTTAAGGTCATGAATGGTATTCTTGGAACCTGGTATTACAACCAGGTCTACCCCTTCTAAATCTTCAGGAGCTTCTGTATAGTGAATTCCGATATCAGGCTCAAAAACAAAGGGATCAAGGTCCGTAAAGTTGGATATATGTGGTAGTTTGATGACAGATATCCTGATACACGGCTTATGGCAACCTCGACTCTCTCTGGGATCTGACCTCCATCCCCTATCTCCAAGAACCACACCATCCTCATCGGGTAGTCGTATATCCTTTAAGTATGGCACGACCCCAATCACAGGCACCCCCGTTCTCCTTTCAATGAACTCGAGACCAGGCCTAAGGAGTTCGATATCTCCCCTGAACTTATTTATAATAAATCCCTTAATCCTCCTCCTCTCTGCAGGGCTCAGGAGCTCCAGGGTACCTACGAGGGATGCAAATACCCCTCCCCTATCGATATCTCCAACAAGGATCACGGGTGCATCTATCATCTCCGCAAGCCCCATATTAACGATATCACCATCCCTTAAATTTACCTCTGCTGGACTTCCTGCACCCTCTATTACAATTATATCGTGGAGGTCATGGAGCCTACCGAAGCTTTCATTAACATATCTGGCGGCCTCTCTTTTAAACTTGTGATATTCTAAGGCACCCATATTCCTGTAGGGCCTGCCGTGGATAATTACCTGCGAGCCCATGTCTGAAGTGGGTTTTAAAAGGATCGGATTTATATGAACGGTGGGTTCTATACCGGCTGCCTCTGCCTGGAATGCCTGCGCCATACCTATCTCCAGCCCCTCTTTAGTTACAAAGGAGTTAAGTGCCATATTCTGTGCCTTAAATGGCGCAACATTAAGGCCGTCATCTTTAAAGATTCGACAGAGTGCGGCTGTGAGTATGCTCTTGCCGACATGCGAGGATGTGCCCTGAAGCATTATTGTTGTTGCCATATATTTTGATGGCTTCTTAAAAAGTCTCGAAGACGGACGGTTTTGTAAAAAGTGAAGATACCCCGCCTACAGGGCGGGGCATCTTGACAGCCATCCGCGCCGAGCCGAGGT
>JAUXIU010000186.1 GCA_030620895.1 Deltaproteobacteria bacterium | reverse complement strand
TGAATGTATCAACTCATCTAACTGCTTTTTTACGGCATCGATTACCCTGGGCGGCCTGTGTCCGATATTGGTTGTTGCGAGGCCGGATGAAAAGTCCATATAACGCCTGCCGTCAATGGATTCAACATAAATACCTTCTGCCTTTTTAACAACTATATCGGTATGAAAGACAGTGGCCGGGGTAAGCAATTGACCGGCTTTTCTGATGATATTATCTTCCATAAAGTCTCCGTGGTAAGAGCGTAATGAAGATATTAGTCCTGGTCTTTTGGTTCGGGTTCGCAGAGCAGGGAGTCATAAACAGCCAGCATCCCGCATTTCTTGCAGGTGTACTCGATCTTGTCTATCATCTCTGTGCATGTGTGTCTGGGGTCGGCAACTGTTTTGTTACAGAACTCGCATGTAAATGGAATATTTTCTTTTATCGGATGGCACAGATGGCCCCTTCCACTGGCCAGACCACTGCAAGTAGGGCATTTATAGGTCTTTACATACTCCGTCATTGAAGACTCCTGATATTCAGATACTCTTTTGAAGTTCTGTCAGTTTTTTAAGATGATTCTTCTCCTCATCTATCAGGCTTTCAAGTACTGGTTTATCCTGATCCCTGATCGCCCTCTGTAGCTCATAGTAAAATAGAATAGAATCCTTCTCTAAATCGATAGCGGTTTTTAATATCTCTACATCTTTATGGACATTGTTCGCCAGTCTACTGCCCTCATTCGGATCTGTAAATACCCGTGAGTTGGCAAGGGCCATCAGATACCTGGATTCTTCATTGAGATAAGGATCAAAGACCCCTGGTAATTTTTCGTCTTGAAGTTGCCTCCCAAACTCCTCAAATATTTTTTTATGTTTCTTCTCCTCTTCAGCAAGAAATAAAAAGAGTTCCCCGAGTTTCTCGGATCTCGAGTTGTTAGCAGCCTTGGTGTAATATTCCAATCCATTTTCCTCTATCCTAATCGCTATCTCAATGACCTCTTTTCCTGAAAAGTGTGTGATATCCATTGCTACCCATTTTTGTAAAGTCAAATATCATCGGCTAAAGCCGATTTCTTAAGGGTTCGAGGATTCAAGGATCCGAGGGTTCAAGCTTAAATGCATTTCACTAGAACCCTTGAATCCCTGACCACTTGAATCCTTTGCGTTCCAAGGACTTTTCTCCCATTCCCCAAGTGGGACAATAATTACTCAGTATTGCACACCTTGTATTTTTCCATAACACGCGCAAGAAAAGACCTCAATTCGCCATCTTTTATTCCGGAAACGGCCTTCTTTACAAAAGCCGCGTCTTCTCGCGAGATGGAATTATCGGTATCCGGTGTCATATGCTTTTTATCCTCTTTAGATACCCTTCCCAATTTAAAGACTATATCTTCAACAGCATCCTCTAGAAGCTCCCTGTTCAGCTTATCTTTTATATTCGTTTTCAGATGCATTAGTTCGGACATCCATGGTGACGAGGAGACCGTTACATACAATCTCCTGCCTATGAATCGAACAGGTTGTGTCTTTTTTTCTATATCCTTTCCTACCACATCTGACCATAATCTTAAAACCTTGTATTCCCTTAGTCGAGCATTTATACCAAGTCGACCGAAGGAACTTACCAGTATATCGCCAACCTTTCCAGGTGTTCTTGAGGCCATATCAACTCCTAAAGGCCTGTCTAAATCGCCCCCCTAGAATCTGCCCGGCAACTGCTGCCATAACAAAGACAGGTATGGCATGATAACTTATACCAGCAGTCTTTCTAAAGACGAATATCAAAGGGATTGGTAGATGTATATAAAGAAACCATTGAATGGATAACTTCTTTGTCTTCACCCTCAAATAGCCAAAAGGGAGATTTATAATAAGGGTTAAAACTGTTATGGAGATTACTGATATAAAATAGTTGTCTGGCATAAAATATATATTAAAAGCACAGATGCCACCTTAAAAAAACAGGCATAGAGATGATAAAATTATATAGACATTTTAGAGGTTATACCCAATGGAAGTGTAAAGGATTTTTAAATAAAAGTCAATGAAATGGCGAAGTCAAGATACCCCGCCCACAGGGCGGGGTATCTTGACAGCAAGGAAATTTCTATTACCTTAGCACGCCTTGACTCCGCCTACAAGGCGGGGCTTACGGCGTACATCATGTTAACTTATGCCTCTCTTTTATTTAATACATGAATAAGATTCTCGATTCTTTCTACAATCTCACCGACAAGTCTATCCCTGTTATCAGCCCTCACAGTAATGAGTAATACATCTCTACGTGCCTTTATTGTATCTACGTAATCAAAATGTGAGCGCATGACTGTTGCCAGCAGCGGTTGTGGGGAGTCAAGGGCAATTCCCAACAATTCTCTGAACCGATGAGATTTCAGTTCCATATAACCTATCTCGTCGACCACTATTATATTGTTCCATTGTATGGCATCTTTCAGGGCTGAAAGGGCGACAGACTTGAATTCTTCCATATCTATACCGTATTTTCCAAGCCGAAAACGGCTCTCCAGACCAACCTCTGCAAGACGCCCGACCCTCCCGTCAAGTGTGTGGATAGCAAAACCTTTACGCCTTCTCTCTTGTAATACCTCGAGCGTATAAAACCCTCCTATATTTTTATAGCCAATTTCCCGAAGCCTCTCTATTACACGTAGGATCAAGGTAGACTTGCCCACTCTAGGACGACCTGTGAGGAGGATATTCTTCATATCTTCCCTGCTGGTAGGATCTAAGTCATTCCTTGCCTTCAAGAATCCTTTCGGTCTGCTCTATTATCTCTGTGGCCGTGGCCTTATCCTTAAAGACCATCCCCCTCTTGGC
>JAUXIU010000138.1 GCA_030620895.1 Deltaproteobacteria bacterium | reverse complement strand
TGTGGAGTGAGCTTCAGATTGTGTAGCGGGCAGACCTTCGGGCTGGTTGGTGAAAGTGGCTGTGGAAAGAGCGTTACGGCGCTGTCTATAATGAGGCTTCTTCAATCTCCTGCCGTCATAAAGGAAGGTAGTATTGTTTATAAAGGTAAGAGCCTCCTGGAGCTTCCTGATACGGCCATGAGAGATATAAGGGGTAAGGAGATTGCCATGGTATTTCAGGAACCGATGACCGCCCTTAATCCAGTTTTTAAGATAGGTGACCAGATAGTTGAAACCATACGGTTACACCAGGGCCTTAGTAAGAGAAATGCTTTGAAGAAGGCGGTAGAATTACTTAAACTTGTAGGTATCGCGTCGCCTGAAACAAGGGTAAGCGAGTATCCCCATCAATTAAGCGGTGGGATGAGGCAGAGGGCTATGATTGCAATGGCACTTTCCTGCGAACCGAATCTACTTATAGCAGATGAACCTACTACTGCCCTTGATGTCACTATACAGGCACAGATACTTGCACTTATAAAGGACCTGCAGAAGAGGTTTGGTATGGCTATGATACTTATAACCCATGACCTTGGTGTGGTTGCTGAGGTTGTGGATTGGGTTGCGGTTATGTATGCCGGGAAGATTGTCGAGTATACCGATACAGCAAGGCTGTTTGAAGGACCCCTGCACCCTTATACAATCGGGCTATTAAATTCTATGCCAAAACTTGGTGAGAGAAGGGGGAGGGATAAGAAGAGGTTGAAGACGATTCCTGGCTTTGTACCAAGGTATCTGGACTATCTAACCGGCTGCAGCTTTAGAGAGAGGTGTCCGAAGGCGGATGATAGCTGTTCTGCCTGCGAACCGGAGCTGATAGAGGTGGCGGAAGGACACCTGGTGGCGTGTTTTAAGGTTTGAGAATGGGTTGCAAGTTGAAGGACACCGTTGTAAATGGCTATGTTCTTCAAGATAGGAACTTAGGCACATCGTGCCAATTGGAATAATGGTTCAAGGTTCAAGGTTAAAACCTTAAACCGTGAACCAGGCGTATGAGGCAAAAGTCTAAGCCCCAATAACCCTGTTAATTTCAATAAGTTGTAGAATTTCCAAAAAGTATAGTTAAATTTTTACCGGACAGAATGGATAATCTCCTTACTTTAAAGGATATAGTAAAATATTTCCCCTTGAGGGGTAATATCTTTAGACACTCTGGTGATACAGTAAGGGCTGTAGATGGGGTGAGTTTTTCTGTAAGGTCTGGTGAGACATTTGGACTTGTAGGTGAGAGCGGTTGTGGAAAGTCGACTCTAGCAAGGCTTATCGCAAGGCTCATCGATCCAACTTCCGGACATATAATCTTTGATAATAGAGATATAACTAGATTAAGCGCAAAGGCCCTGAGACCAATAAGGAAGGATATACAGATAGTATTCCAGGACCCCTATGCATCTCTGAATCCCAGGATGAAGATTGGGGAGATAATAGGCGAGGCTTTGACGATACACAATATGGTTTCCGGCCATGAAAGGACCAAGGTTATTAAGGATCTAATAGATAAGGTCGGTCTTGGAGGGGATTCATATGACAGATATCCTCATGAATTTAGCGGGGGGCAAAGACAGAGGATAGGTATCGCCAGAGCGCTTGCTTTAAACCCAAGATTAATAATAGCAGATGAACCCTTATCAGCCCTTGATGTTTCGATACAGGCACAGATCATAAACCTTATGGCGGACCTGCAGAAAGAGTTTAGCCTTACATATCTCTTCATCTCTCATGACCTGGGGGTTGTAGAGTACATAAGTGACAGAGTGGCTGTAATGTATCTTGGCAAGATAATGGAGATCGCCAGCGCTGAAGAACTATATGGTAAACCTGTAAACCCTTATACAGAGGCCCTCCTTTCAGCCATTCCAGTGCCGGACCCGAAGGTCAGGAAAAAGAGGATTATGATCGGTGGTGATATTCCCAGTCCTCAAAACCCGCCCTCGGGATGCCGCTTCCATACACGGTGTATATATGCTCAGGAGCTTTGTGTAAAAGATGAGCCAGAACTCCTTCCAGTTGAAGGACACCTATCGGCATGCCATTTTCCATTAGTCAATCCGCCATCAAGAAGAAAGTCCTTACAAAGAAGAAGTGAAGGTATCCATGAAGAGACCCAGGATATTCCTGATAGACGGTAGTTCCTATATCTACAGGGCCTTCCATGCAATACCCTATTTATCGGTTAAAGAGGGTATACCCACAAATGCAGTATATGGTTTTACCCAGATGCTCCTTAAGCTGATAAAGGATTGTAAGCCGGACCATATTGCTGTTGTTTTTGATGCAAAAGGCCCAACCTTCAGGCACAAGGTTTATGGTGGCTACAAGGCAAAAAGACCAGAGATGCCGGATACACTCCGCCCACAGCTTCCATACATAAGAGAGGTAGTTAGGGCGTATAATATACCCGCTCTCGAATTGGAGGGCTATGAAGCAGATGATATCATAGGGACACTGGTTAGGCGGTTTAAGAGAAAGGAGCTAGAGATTGTCATAGTTACCTGTGACAAGGATATGATGCAACTTGTTGATGCTAATACAACTATACTAGATACAATGAAGGACATGAGTTATGGTGTTGCAGAGGTGAAAGAGAAGTTCGGTGGTTTGGAACCTCAAAAGATCATAGAGATAATGGCCCTTGCAGGGGATAGTTGTGACAATATACCAGGTGTGCCCGGTGTTGGTGAGAAGACGGCCATAAAACTTATTAAGGAGTTCGAAACAGTTGATTGTCTATATTCGGATATTGAAAGGGTTTCTGGTAAGGTATTAAGAGAGAAGTTGATAGAAAATGAAGAAAGTGCGAGGCTTTCCAGGGGATTGGCTACAATAGATACAGACGTACCCATAGATTGCAGCTTTGAAGATCTATCCCTCTCCAGGCCCAACTACAGCAAGCTGAGAGAGCTATTTAAGGAACTGGAGCTTAAGCGATTTTTAAGGGATATTCAGGATGAAATATCCGATGAAGAAAGATTTACGGTTTCTCCATGCCGTATTATTGATAGGGAAGGTCTAGATAAGCTCTCAAAAGAACTCTTTAAGAACAGGATAATGGCTATATCTTTAAAGACAGCCGGACAATTACTAGACTACGAGCTAATAGCGCTGGCTATATCTACTGGTTTTGAATCAAGAACTGATCACAGTTCGGTCTTTTTACTATTACCAATTGATACAGAATTGGATGAATCATCTATCATTGAGGCCTTGAAACCAATTATCGAAGATGAGGGGGTAGTAAAGTTATCTAATGATGCAAAAGGTTTATATACCTTCTTTAAGGGGAGAGGCATAAAAGTCCATGGTATCGGTATGGATACCACAGTGGCATCATACCTCCTGAACCCTTCGGCCAGTGACCACTCGTTAAAGACAGTTGCCGATAATTATCTGGGAATTGAGATGAGAGGTCCTGAAAAAACGAGCATGGAGTCTGTAAAGAGGGACCAGTTATGCAGGATTGTGAGTGAAGAGGCAGAGGCGATTCGCATGGTTTCGCCTAAGCTTACCACTGAATTGGAAGGGGTTGGGCTCTTATCACTCTTTCGGGAAATTGAGATGCCTTTAATAAAAGTGCTGGTAGATATGGAACTCGCAGGTATTAAGATTGATGAGGAATATCTACATGGATTATCATCGGAATTGGAAACCAAGTTATCGCTCATAGCCAGTGATATATATGTGTTGGCAGGTTATGAGTTCAATATAAATTCTCCAAAACAGCTTGC
>JAUXIU010000042.1 GCA_030620895.1 Deltaproteobacteria bacterium | reverse complement strand
ATATCTTTAACATTATCATTCCTTATATCTCCCACGTTAATCAAAATAAACCCATCAGAAGAACTCTAGGAGACTATGAATCTTAAAGAACTTAAAGAAAAAAAGATAAGTGAACTTATGGCTATTGCGAAAAAATACACGATAGAAGGCGCAACAAGCCTGAGAAAACAGGACTTGATATTTGCCCTTCTTCAAGCACAGAGTCAGCAGAACGGGCTCATATATGGTGAGGGTGTTTTAGAGACCCTGCCAGATGGATTTGGTTTCTTAAGGGCTCCGGATTATAACTACCTCCCAGGGCCTGATGATATTTATGTCTCGCCTTCACAGATAAGGAGGTTTAGCCTTAAAAAAGGAGACATCGTTTCAGGGCAAATCAGGCCCCCAAAGGAAGGCGAAAGGTACTTTGCCCTCCTCAAGGTAGAAAAGGTAAATAATGAAGACCCCGAAGTGGCAAGAGATAAGATCCTCTTTGATAACCTTACCCCTTTATATCCACAAACAAAGATAAAGCTAGAAATAACCAAGAAAAAGTCTGCTGGCAACAACCTATCTATGAGGATTATGGATTTCTTTACACCTATAGGGAAGGGCCAGAGGGGACTAATTGTATCGCCACCCAGAGCAGGGAAGACCGTGCTCCTGCAAGAACTGGCAAATTCAATTACAACAAATCACCCTGAGATAGTCCTTCTGGTACTTCTGATAGATGAAAGACCAGAAGAAGTTACAGATATGCAGAGGTCTGTCAAAGGTGAGGTAATAAGTTCTACCTTCGATGAACCTGCCCAAAGACACGTCCAGGTGGCTGAAATGGTAATAGAGAAGGCAAAGAGGCTTGTTGAACACCAGAAGGATGTTGTCATATTGCTGGACTCTATTACAAGGCTTGCCAGGGCCTATAATGCTGTCATACCACCGAGTGGGAAGGTACTATCGGGTGGCGTGGATTCCAATGCCCTCCACAAGCCAAAACGATTCTTTGGAGCGGCGAGGAATATAGAAGAAGGAGGCAGCCTCACCATTATTGCCACGGCCCTCATAGATACCGGAAGTAGAATGGATGAGGTTATATTTGAAGAATTCAAAGGTACAGGTAATATGGAGATCGTTTTAGACAGAAAGTTATCTGAAAGACGTATATTCCCTGCAATAGATCTGAATAAATCAGGAACAAGAAAAGAGGAATTGCTAATAACAAAGGAAGAGCTTAACAGGATCTGGATTTTAAGGAAAGTACTGCAACCACTGAATCCCATAGAGGCCATGGAATTTCTCCTCAATAAGCTCAAGAATTCAGAAAGCAATAAGTCCTTTCTAGAATCAATGAGTAAATAGTCTCACTCTCGCAAAACAAAAACATATATAGCCGTTTTTTCCTTGTACTATAAACATATAGCTGTTAGAATTAATGGATTAGTGCTTGAGGAGGCTCATAATCATGAAGGAAGGTATACATCCAACATATGAACCAACCACGATTAAATGTATTTGTGGGTTTGCTATGGATATTAGATCTACAAGGAGCGACCTAAAGGTAGAACTCTGTTCCAACTGTCATCCATTCTATACAGGCAAACATAAGCTTATAGATACCGAAGGAAGGGTCGAAAAATTTAAAAAGAAATATGGCCTTAAAGAAAAATAAGCGGGAGAGTAAACATGAAGGTAACTCTCCTGAGTTTCACTCCAGACCCTGAAAAAACAATCGCCCTTGCTGCAAAACTCTGCTACTCAAAAAGCAATATTGACCAACTTGAAGCGAAAGTACGGGGAACTGCCTACAAAAGGCTTCTTGAAAAGATTGTCAAGATAGGCCATCTATCAGTTCTCGAACACGCCGGCTTTGTCTTCGGCATAGAAGGTATATCCAGAGTCACCTCCCACCAATTGGTACGGCACAGACTAGCATCATATTCCCAACAAAGTCAGAGATATGTATCATTTGAGGATGTGCTCGAAGCTGTAACCCCATCTTCGATAAAAAAGGCTGGACTTGGGCTGAAATTCTCAAAGAAGATCGCCTCTATTCACAAGTTCTATAAGGAAATGATTAATGCCGGCGTACCTCAGGAAGATGCCAGGTATATCCTCCCGAATGCTACAACCACAAAGATTATAGTCACAATGAATGCTCGAGAACTGCTCCACTTCTTTGCATTGAGATGCTGTGAGAGGGCTCAGTGGGAAATAAAAGAAATGGCTACGAAGATGCTCTCCCTTGCCAAAGGGAAGGCACCAATTGTTTTTAAAAATGCTGGTCCAGGATGTGTGAAAGGTCCGTGCCCAGAAGGGGAAATGACCTGTGGAAAACCAAAAGAGATAAGGGCTAAATTCAAAAGTATTTAATTAAACGATTCACGAATTATGAGTTAGGAGTTACGAATTACAAATTAAAAAGGAAACCCCTAATTCCTAATTCATTATTCATAATTCATGTTTTTTCGATAATATGTTTAAACGACTAGAAGGCATAGAAACCAGATTTAATGAACTCAGCAACCTATTAAGTGATCCAAATGTGATTGCGAATCAAGAAAACTATCAGAAGTATGCAAAAGAGCACTCCTCCTTAAAAGAGATTGTAGAGGTCTATAGACAACTTAAGAAGATTAATGTCGAAATAAAAGATAATAAAGAACTGCTTGAGGCAGAAGATGAGGAATTCAGGGAATTGGCCAGAGAAGAACTCTCGCTATTACAGGACAAGAAATCATCCATGGAAAACAAGCTCAAGGTTTTGCTTTTACCCAAAGATCCAAATGACGAAAAAAATATAATTCTGGAGATAAGGGCAGGCGCCGGTGGAGATGAGGCGGCGCTGTTTGCAGCAGAGTTGTTCAGGATGTACAGCCGTTTTGCAGAATCTCATAACTGGAAGATAGAAATACTGACTATAAATCAAACAGGATTAAGCGGACTCAAGGAGGTTATAGCCCTAGTCGAAGGCAAAGGGGCATATAGCAAGTTGAAATATGAAAGCGGCGTCCATAGGGTGCAGCGTGTTCCAGAAACAGAAGCAGGTGGCAGGATACATACATCGACCTCAACCGTTGCAGTACTCCCAGAAGCGGAAGAAGTTGAAGTAGATATAAAGGATGATGAATTGCGGATAGATACATTCAGGGCTGGCGGACATGGTGGACAGAGTGTGAACAAACTTGAAACCGCCGTAAGAATAACACATATTCCAACAGGACTAGCAGTAAGCTGCCAGGACGAAAAGAGTCAACATAAAAACAAATTAAAGGCATTAAAGATCCTCAGAGCAAGGCTCCTAGACATAAAACAACAAGAACAAAAGTCAAGGATAGCCCTGGACAGAAAGACACAGGTAGGAACCGGCGACCGAAGTGAAAAAATAAGAACATACAACTTTCCACAAAATAGGGTTACTGATCATAGAATAGGTCTTACACTTCATAAACTTGACCTGGTTGTAGATGGAGATCTGGAAGATATCATAGACAACCTTACAACCCATTTCCAAACAGAGGCACTTAAAAATTCCAAGAATATGGCAGCTATGTCATAACAATAATCATGGATAAAATAGTGATAGAAGGTGGCAACCGGCTGATTGGTGAAATTGCTATAAGCGGAGCAAAAAACTCAGCGCTTCCTCTTATGGCAGCAGCACTTTTAAATGATGGTTGCAGTACTATAACCAACATACCCAATTTGAAAGACATAGATACATTTAAGAGGCTCCTGGAGCATCTCGGCTGCCACATAGATGATAGCAATAGATCTGTTAAAATCAATGTCTCTGACATAAAAACGCCTGAAGCACCCTATGAACTGGTTAAGACAATGAGGGCCTCTGTACTTATATTAGGCCCTCTAGTCACCCATTTCAAAAGGGCGAGGGTATCCCTGCCCGGTGGATGCGCTATTGGTGCTCGGCCTATAAATCTTCACCTTATGGGCCTCGAAAGAATGGGGGCTAAAATAAAGATAGAACATGGCTATGTGGAGGTTTCCGCAGAAAAGCTCAAAGGAGCAGATATATACTTTGATGTACCGACAGTTACAGGAACCGAAAATCTCATGATGGCTGCATGTCTTGCAGACGGAATAACAGTCATAGAAAATGCAGCCAAGGAACCTGAAGTGTTAGAACTCGCAACAGCATTAAACAAGATGGGCGGTTGTATAAGTGGTGCAGGTACTGAAAAGATCAGGATAGAAGGTGTCAGAAAACTAAAACCCATTGAATATGCCGTTATGCCGGATCGAATAGAAGCGGGTACATATATGATAGCATCTGCCGCAACCAGGGGTAATTTACTCTTAAAAAATTGCCCGATTGATCTTTTGGAAGCCTTGAGCATTAAACTAAAAGAGGTGGGTGCTGAAATAATTATAGAGAGAAATAATACTCGCGGTATAGGTAATAATCCAACAAGAAGTGTGGACATAAAAACATCCCCCTATCCCGGCTTTCCGACTGACTTACAGGCACAGATGATGTCCATGATGTGTATCTCAAGCGGCTTAAGTGTATTTACGGAAACGATATTTGAAAACAGGTTCATGCATGTAAGTGAACTCAAGAGGATGGGTGCAAATATTCAGGTAGATGGTAGGACAGCTATCGTGAAAGGTATGCCATTCTTAAGTGGTGCCCCCGTTATGGCAACAGACCTTAGAGCAAGTGCATCATTACTCATCGCTGCTTTAGTAGGAGAGGGTGAGACCGAAATCTCAAGGGTATATCACCTTGACAGGGGTTATGAAAGTATAGAAGAAAAACTGGCGGGGGTTGGTGCAAAGATAAAAAGAGTAAGGAAATGAAGAAATCAGCAAGTGATAAACATAGATCGTTTAAAGATACAACTAGCGCCACTAAAAAAACAGCCCTTCAAGGATTAAAAAATTGAGGAAGACAGGAACAAACCATAACCTTCTAGCCATCGCATTGCCAAAGGGACGGGTTCTAAAAGAAGCAGTATCATTACTGAAAAAAATAGGCATTGACTGCTCAAATGCAATTACAAGCAGCAGAAAACTCATCTTTGAAAACAAAAAAGAAAATATCAGGTTTATGGTCATAAGACCACAGGATTTACCTACTTTTGTAGAGTACGGTGCCGCTGATATAGGTATAGCAGGAAAAGATGTACTTTTAGAACAGGAAAAGGATATTTACGAACCATTAGACCTCGGAATCGGTTTCTGCAGGATGGTTGTTGCAGAACCAAAGGAACTCGGATTAATTGATAACCCCACCCACTGGACACAAATACGGGTTGCCACAAAATATCCTAATATAACACTTAAATACTTTCTACGTAAGGGAATACAGGTAGAAACAATAAAACTCTATGGTTCCATTGAAGCCGCACCACTACTCGGCCTATCTGATAGAATAGTCGACCTCGTGGCTACAGGAGAGACGCTAAAAAAGAATGGGCTCATAGAGGTGGAAGAGATATTGAAGGTCACGTCAAAGCTGATCTGCAATAGAGCATCCCTGAAGACAAAGCCGGAGCGTATTAGAGAAGTCATAGAAAAACTTAGGCAGGTGATTTGATTCACGATTCACAAATCACGAACCACGACACCCCCCCTTGAATATTCCCTATTTTTCCTTATAATCGTGTATCGGGATTCGTGGATCGTGTATCGTTCAAAAAAACAGCAAAACCATCAATTTATTGAAAAGAAGATTATTTTTATGTTATATTCCACCCAATGAGGCTTTCAAGGGAACAGGTTGAGAAAATATCAGATATAATCTTCAATACCCTCAAAGGGAAAGATTTATTAATCTTTAAGACCGATGAGGCTACTGTTCTGAACAGGATTGTAGAATTATTTATACAGGATCTCCGGGCTGAGGATGAACTTAATAGAGAGGTTGAAGACATAATGAAGACACACGCTAAGGAGATTGATGACGGACGTATGGACTATAGAAAGATGTTTAATCTCATAAAGTCAAAGCTTGCTAGGGAGAGAGAGATCGTACTATGAGACTTTCCGAAGATCGCATATCACACATAGCACACATGATATCAGATGGAATATGGAAAGATGATCTGGTAGATTTTGCAGACGACAATAAAGTGCTCCAGGAAATCAAACTGACCATCACAAATTATCTGAAGGTCGGAGATAATGCAGACGAAACTGCCAGAAGAAAGATAAGGTCACTTAAAAAATATATCCCTGAAGGAAGCAAAGAATGGGATATTCTTTATAAAAAGTACTGTCAGGAAGAGCTGGATAAAAAGAGTTTCTAGAAAACGGAATGGACAACCATTTCCATCTGGTTTAATCTGCACCTCGATTCCATTATAAATTATTGATTGCACCGGTTTTTTTAAAAGATTATTCACCCCGTTAAATAACAACCTTTACTTTTTTATGTTCTTGCTAAATACATATAATTGTTGTATCAAGCGATGTTTAGTTTTTTTCTTATATTTAACGGGGCAAGCAGATATTTAATCCCTTAATTTCTAAATTTTTTCTAATCAGTGTAATCTGATTGTAATCCGTGTAATCAACATTTTTTTCTTCTCCCAAAACATACTACACTGGTTTTTCACCAACAACCTTCTTTATGTATTATAGGATTTTTTTACCGCCAATCATCGGTGCTGCCATCGGCTGGCTTACGAATTATGTAGCCATCAAGATGCTCTTCAGACCCCATAAACCTATTAGAATACTAGGCTATAAATTTCAAGGGGTTATACCGAAAAGGAGAAAAGAGATAACCAGAGGGATTACAACTGCTATTGAAAGACAACTGTTGTCTGCCACAGATTTAGCCTCAGCACTTGAAGGGATAGATTTTGAAGCAGAGATAGAAAAATCGGTAGAAGAAGTTGTAGAACATCGGTTTAAGACTGACAAGATAAAAAATATACCTATAATAGGCCTTGTATCTGAAAGCCTCATTAACCATATAAGATACTTTATAACCAAAGAACTACTAAAACAGCTGAATAAAAAAAAGGGCACTATAGTAAATAAATTTAAGAACAGCATAGATATCGATAGTATACTTACCTCAAAAATAGACAATCTAGACCTCAAGAACTTCGAAGCACTGCTAACAGATTTCATGGCCAAGGAACTGCGACACATAGAATGGATCGGTGGCGTAATGGGTTTCATAATAGGACTATTTCAGGTCGGTCTTTTTTATCTTCTCCGATGAAGACTGCACTAACAATAGCCGGCTCAGACCCATCTGGCGGTGCCGGTATCCAGGCGGACTTAAGGACATTCTCAGCTTTTCATCTCAAAGGACTATCTGTTGTAACAGCACTTACTGCCCAGGATCAGAAATGTGTAAGGGAGGTTTTACCAATACCAGCCATATTTATAAGAAGACAGATAGAAGCTCTGATGCATACAAGCGAGATTCATGCTGTTAAAGTAGGCATGCTTGCAAAGAAGGATACAATAATAGAGCTTATAAGCATATTCAAAGAGTTGGATTTAAAGAATATCGTATTAGACCCTATTCTTATGTCCAGTAGTGGTTTCCCTTTGCTTGAGAAGGGGGGGATACCGAAGCTAAAGGAGCTTTTTTCACAGGTGCTGATTGTAACCCCGAATATAGATGAGGCATCCGCCCTTACCGGTCTAAAGATAGTAACTGAAGAAGATATGGAAGAGGCAGCTATAAAGATTAAAGATATGGGGTTGGAGTATGTGTTAATAAAGGGTGGGCACCTTAAAGAAAAGGCTGTTGATATACTTTATAACGGGAAGGATATAAGGCGCTACGTCTCAGAAAGGATAGCGAGGGAGTTCCACGGCACCGGCTGCGTCTTCTCGGCAGCCCTGGCAGCATGCCTGGCAAAAGGAATCAGTGTTGAAAAAGCCACCGGAAAGGCAAAGGATTTTGTTACTAAACTTATAAAGGAAAATGGGGATAGGAGTTAGCTTTTTAGCTTTTTAGCTTCTTAGCTTTTTAAGTAACAGGAATTAGGAGTTAAGAATTAGGAATTATGGATTCTTTCTTTTTGACGGACACCTAATTCATTATTCCTGATTCATAATTCATATTTGCTAAAAAGCTACCACCTGGATTAGTTTTTTAGCTTCTTTATCTCCCCT
>JAUXIU010000215.1 GCA_030620895.1 Deltaproteobacteria bacterium | reverse complement strand
TAATGGATTCCATGGATCTTGAAAAAGAACGTGGGATAACTATTATGGCAAAAAATACCGCCATACTCTACAAGGATACTAAAATAAATATTGTTGATACACCAGGACATGCTGATTTTGGCGGAGAGGTTGAAAGGAGCCTCAACATGGTCGATGGTGCTCTGCTACTTGTTGATGCCAGTGAAGGGCCTTTACCTCAGACACGGTTTGTAGTCAAGAAGGCGCTTGAGAAAAAACTTCAGATCATACTTGTTATAAATAAGATCGACAGGTCGGATGCACGACCAAAGGAAGTAATAAATGAAGTATATGACCTGTTTATTGAGCTTGATGCGGCAGAGGATCAGATAGATTTTCCAATAATATATACAAACGCTAAATTGGGTATTGCGTTAGAGAAACCCGATTCAAAGTCAGACAGTTTGGAGCCCCTATTTCAGTCAATAATAAATTACATAAAATGCCCTGAAATCACTGGTGGGAGCATGACACAGTTCCTGATTACCAATCTGGATTATGATAACTATGTTGGAAGGATAGCGATCGGCAGGCTGGTAAACGGAACGCTCGAATCCAATAAAAGCTACACACTCTGTACAGAAAACAATAAGACTAATAACATAAAATTATCAGTTTGTTATACATTTCAGGGATTACAGAAAATACAGGCGGACAAAATAGAATCCGGTGACATAGCGGCAATAGCTGGTATAGATGAGGTAAAAATAGGTGATACCTTATGTACCCTTGATAATCCTATGCCTCTTGAAAGGATCAAGGTGGACGAGCCTACCATATCAATGATCTTCTATGTAAACGACAGCCCTTTTGCGGGGAAAGAGGGGAAATTCCTAACGTCGCGACATATTCGTGAAAGATTAGAGCGTGAAAGAATCAGGAACGTTGCAATCAGGCTTAAAGATACTGACAGGGCCGATGCCTTTGAGGTTTTGGGTAGGGGGGAGCTTCAGATGGCTGTTTTAATTGAAACAATGAGACGCGAAGGGTACGAATGTATGGTATCGAAACCTCAGGTTATAACGAAAAAAGAAAATGGGAAGGTTACAGAACCTGTAGAAAGGATTTTTGTAGATGTTCCTGAAGCATATGTCGGAATAGTTACTGAAAAAGTAGCCAAGAGAAAAGGGCGCATGATAAATCTTCGTAATAACGGTAACGGGCGAGTGGATCTTGAATATATTATCACGTCGAGGGGGTTAATAGGTTTCAGGAGTCAGTTTCAGATCGATACTAAAGGTGCTGGTGTTTTAAATACCTTGTTTGAAGGCTATGAGCCATGGTATGGTCATATTCCCCAGAGATCAACAGGAGCCCTTTTATCTGATAGATCAGGAAAATCCACAACTTATGCGAGTCTTGCTATGGTAGATAGAGGGGAATTGTTCATTGATGTTGGGACACAGGTATATGAAGGAATGGTAATTGGAGAAAGAAACAAGAATGGCGATCTGAATGTAAATATCACTAAAGAGAAGAAACTTACTAACATGCGCAGTCAAAATGCTGAAGCAACTGTAGTACTAAGACCTCCAAGACCTCTGTCTTTAGATCAGGCAATAGAATTCATAGCCGAGGATGAACTTGTGGAAGTAACCCCATCATGTCACAGATTAAGGAAAATGGAACTCGACGCTGTAAAAAGGGCTATTGACAGTAAAAGGGCTAAAAAGGAAAGAGGTGAGTAATTATTTCCAGAGATTTACC
Source organism: Deltaproteobacteria bacterium (assembly GCA_030620895.1). Lineage (GTDB taxonomy): Bacteria > Desulfobacterota > GWC2-55-46 > S146-70 > JAUXIU01 > JAUXIU01. Next base: position 411 of record JAUXIU010000215.1, on the reverse strand, counting down.
AGAACCCTTCCTCTTTGTTTTCCCTGTAATATGAGGTCGATATTATCGTTAATTTGTTCCAGAGCAATCTCATTGCATATGAGTTCCAGGTTGTCCAGCTTCCACTCATTAGCCATCTTATTCCAGATCTGAATCCTTTTATCCATTGGATAATTCTGTGAATCGATACCGAGTAAATCAACTTCCCTCAAAATAAATGGGTATACATTTGTTTTGAGTTCGAAGCCGCCGACATTTCCACAGCAAGTAACAGTACCATGCTGTTTGCTTGAATGAATTGCTGTAGCCAGTATATCTCCACCCACGCTATCTACAACGCCTGCCCAGCGACCCTTCAAAAGGGGTCTTGATAGGTCTACAGAATCTTCCCTTGATATCACTTCTTTTGCTCCTATATCTTTGAGAAATTGC
>JAUXIU010000007.1 GCA_030620895.1 Deltaproteobacteria bacterium | reverse complement strand
GTGCAACCTTAACGACCTTATTTTTTGGTAAGTCAATGCCCGCTATCCTTGCCAAGCTATTCCTCCTTTAGTTTAATCAGTTTTCATCCGCATCAGTGTCCGATTGGATTTCCGGATGGACACTAATTAAAAGGGTGTTCATCTTTATTACACCTCTGAAAAGAGAGGGAGTTTCGATCTGTGCGTTCTAAGCATATTACACTTAATAATAGCATTGTATCGTTCGTGATTCGTTATACGCAATACACAAAAGGAGCAATCACCCTTGGCGCTGCTTATGTTTAGGGTTATCACAAACCACCCTTACCACACCTTTCCGCTTTACAATTTTACATTTAGCACATATCTTCTTTACAGAACTTCTCACCTTCATCCCATCGTTCCTCTCTATTATCACTTTGATCTGTATGTTATCCTGCCTCTGGTAAGGTCGTAAGGAGATAACTCAATAGTCACTTTATCCCCCGGAAGAATCTTTATAAAGTGCATCCGCATTTTCCCGGATACATGTGCCAGCACCTTGTGACCATTTTCAAGCTCTACCCTGAACATTGCATTAGGCAAGGTCTCTGTCACCGTTCCCTCTACTTTTATAACATCCTCTTTAACCATCCACTCCTCATAATCTACTCAACACGTAGGGACCATTGCTTGTTATTGCAACTGAATGTTCGAAATGTGCAGAAAGACTTCCATCTTTTGTTACCGCCGTCCATCCATCATCCATTATTCTCACATCACTGCCACCGGCATTTACCATCGGTTCAATTGCCAAGACCATTCCCACCTTTAACCTCAATCCTTTACCAGGCATTCCGAAATTAGGCACCTGTGGTGACTCATGCAGATTTCTACCAATTCCATGACCAACAAATGCTCTCACGACAGAAAAACCAACATCTTCTGCCGTGCTTTGAACTGCCGCCGAAATGTCTTGCAACCTGTTACCCGTTCTTGTGACATCTATTGCTCTTTCCAGTGCAGTTCTGGTTGTTTCAATTAATTTAGTAGCTTTATTAGATATATTGCCTACAGGAACAGTGACCGCAGCATCGCCATAAAAACCGTCATAAAGGGCACCAAAATCCAGGCTTACTATATCTCCATCTTTCAAGATCCTCTTTGAAGGCATTCCATGAACAACCTCATCGTTTACCGAAACACAGAGATTGTACGGATATCCCCTATAATTTTTGAAAGCTGATTTTGCTTTTCTCCTTTTAAGCTCGCTTTCACAAATCTTCTCCATATCTATGGTTGTAATTCCAGGCCTTACAATACTTTCGATTTTTTCAAGTATCTCAGCAACAATGATGTTACTTTTACGAAGCTTTTCTATTTCATCCTTCGATTTTAGAATTATTGTTCCGTCCACAAATGACATTAATTATCTGTTCTTTTATCTGATCAACTCCACCTATACCGTTTATAGCCTTTAGTAGCTCTTTTTGCCTGTAATATTCGACAAGGGGGGCTGTGTGTTCTTCGTAAACCTTCAGGCGTGCTTCTATAGTCTCCTCTTTATCGTCATCCCTCTGGTATAACTCACCACCACATTTATCACAAATACCTATATTAACAGGCATATTGAATATTATATGATATGCCTCTCCACACTTTCTACAGGTCCTCCTTCCGCTGAGTCTCTTTATGATCTCCTTATGTTCGACCTCAAAATTCAACACATGATCTATCCCTTTGTCCAGTGTACTCAATGTCCTATCCAGGGCCTCTGCCTGGCCTATATTTCTTGGAAATCCATCCAAAATAAAACCTTTTCTACAATCTCCCTCCTGAAGTCTTGTTACAACCATCTCTACAACCAGCTCATCAGGCACCAATGCACCTTTATCCATATATTCCCTTGCTTGCAAGCCAAGAGGTGTCTTCTCCCTTACCGCTGCCCTTAAGATGTCACCCGTTGATATAATTGGTATATTATACTCTTCTGAAAGAACTTTGCCTTGGGTCCCCTTCCCTGAACCAGGGCGCCCGACAAGAATTATATTCAAGGCCTCCTCTTAACCTCCTCTTCTTCCTTTCAGCTTACCCTTTTTAAGAAGGCCATCATATGACCTTGCCAACATATGAGACTCCATCTGCTGCACTGTATCAAGTGCAACACCAACTACAATCAGGAGGGCTGTGCCCCCGAAGTAGAATGGGACATTAAATCTTGATATCATTATCATCGGTAATACACATACAAGCGAAAGATATAAAGCCCCCCATAGTGTTAATCTGCTTAACACCTTGTCTAGATATTCGGCGGTGTTTGGCCCAGGCCTTATACCTGGCACAAAACCACCATATTTTTTTAAATTATCGGCAACATCACTTGGATTGAACTGTATTGCCGTATAAAAATATGTAAAAAATATAATAGCCACAACAAAAATAAGATTATATACCAATCCACCTGGATTGAGACTGTCCGCTATACTCTTCATCCACGGCAAGTCTATAAAGTTTACGATAGTTGCAGGGAATATGATTATTGATGAAGCAAATATAGGTGGAATAACCCCTGCAGTATTGACCTTTAAGGGCAGATGAGTGCTCTGCCCGCTGTACATCTTCCTGCCCACGACACGTTTTGGATATTGGACTGGTATTCTCCTATGTCCAGTTTCCATAAACAATATAAATGCTATAATGCCTATCATAAATATAATCAGAGCTAAGACGAGAATAACACTCAGCTCTCCAGCCCTCACCAGGCTGTATGTGCTATATACTGCGGATGGCATATTTGCGACGATGCCGGCAAATATGATTAATGAGATACCGTTACCTATACCCCTTTCTGTTATCTGTTCCCCCAGCCACATTATAAAGGCCGTACCAGAGGTAAGTGTTATTATAGTCATAATTCTGAAGTACCATCCCGCTGCAAGGACTATCGGTTCACCAGCAGGCCCCTTCATGCTCTCGAGACCGATACTTATTCCGAGTCCCTGAATTATACTTAAACCGATAGTCCCGTATCTAGTATATTGGGTAATTACCTTGCGCCCTGATTCGCCCTCTTTGGACAATTTTTCAAGGTGAGGTACAACAACAGTCAGCAATTGCAGGATAATCGAAGCGCTTATATATGGCATAATGCCAAGGGCAAATACAGAGAAACGCTCAAGAGCGCCACCTGTAAACATCACTATAAAATCGAGTAGTGTACCCTTTGCCTGACTAAAAAAACCTGCTAGTGCTTGTGAATCTACCCCTGGAGTCGGTATAAAAACACCAACCCTGTATATTGCTAAAAAGATTAGCGTAAAGAGAATGCGGCGATTTAGCTCAGGGATGCTGGTTATATTTTTAACCCCTGTAGCCAATCAAACCACCTCCACCTTACCACCAGCCTCGACAATCTTCCTAATGGCCGTTTTGCTGAACTTGTTTGCCTTTACCGTAAGCGGATGTTTTAAATCTCCACCACCCAGAAACTTAACACCATCCATCACTTTATTTACAAACCCTCTATCTATAAGTGCTTGCACATCAACTGTATCTCCAGAATTGAATTTTGCACATAAACTTCCTAAATTTATTATGTTATAATGCAGCCTAAAGATGTTGGTAAAACCCCTCTTAGGCAAGCGTCTCTGCAAAGGCATCTGTCCGCCTTCAAAACCCCTTTTTACTTTACCACCAGACCTTGACCTTTGCCCCTTATGGCCTCTGCCAGAGGTCTTTCCAAGACCAGACCCTTCACCTCTGCCAACCCTCTTCTTATCCCTTATTGCCCCTTCTGGAGCTTTTAATCTATCCAGCATGCTATTAGTCCTTCTCCACAGAAACCAGATGTTGAACTTTTCTTACCATGCCACATATCGCCGGGGTATCCTTTAGTAAAACCACCTTGTTCATTCTTGTCAGCCCTAACCCCCTCAGTGTATCCTTTTGATCCCTGCGATATCCAATAGCGCTCTTTATTAATTTAATCTTTATTGTAGATCTCTTAACCATAACTGAATCCTTAAATGGACTTCTTCTCTTCCAATGCGGTAACCATACCGGGACTCTTAAGCTGCTTAAGGGCTGCTACCGTTGCTTTAACCACATTATGGGGGTTGTTCGTCCCAAGCGATTTCGTAAGGATATTATGTATACCTGCCATCTCCATCACTGCTCTGACTGCACCACCAGCAATAATACCTGTACCTGGAGATGCCGGTTTGAGGAAAACCTTCCCGGCATCATGTTTACCAAGGACCTCATGTGGTATTGTACCCTTTGCTATGGGGATATAAAAAAGCTCCTTCTTTGCCCTCTCTATAGCTTTTCTTATAGTATTTGGAACATCGTTTGCCTTTCCAAGTCCAATCCCAAGATTCCCATTTCCGTCCCCAACAACTACAATTGCATTAAAGCTGAATCTTTTCCCCCCCTTTACAACCTTTGCTACTCTGTTAATATGGACAACTTTGTCTTTAAGTTCCAAGTTGCTAGAATCTACCTTCTCCAAAAAGAAACCTCCAATCCCTAAGTTATTATCTTAGGCTTAAGTACTCACTTTCCGAATGGACACTATACACAACGTCATAAATAAATGCGCATACAGAGCGTCAGAATAAAGCAGACCAAGGCGCGACGAAGGCGAGGAGCGAGGCGTACTTTGTAGTACGCCGTAATGACGAGCTGAAGAGCCGGGGCACCCACACGAAGTGTGGGTCGGGTATGCAAAGTTATGACGTTCTGTATAATTAAAATTTTAGTCCCGCATCCCTTGCACCATTTGCCAGTGCTTTAATTCTGCCATGATACAAAAAACCATTTCTGTCAAATACAACCTCTCCAACACCTTTTTTCAATGCCATTTTTGCAAGAAGTTCTCCTACTCTTCTGGATACTGATGTCTTGTTTTCACCAGATGCATTCTTTTTTAATTCCTTACTAAGTACAGAAACTGCAAGCATAGTTTTACCAGTAATAGCATCAATAATTTGTGCATAGATATATCTATTACTTCTATAAACAGTAAGCCTCGGCCTCTTAGTAGCGCTTATTAGCTTCTTTTTCACCCTAATACGCCTCTTCCTCAGTGTTAGCCTCTTTCTCTCAAGCCTATCCATTTTTATGCACCAGCTTTTCCTGCCTTGCCAGCCTTTCTCCTTACAACCTCACCGGCATATTTAATCCCCTTGCCTTTATAAGGCTCAGCAGTTCTAAAAGACCTTATATTTGCCGCAACCAGCCCAACCAGTTGCTTGTCTGCCCCTTTTATATTAATTGTAGTCTGTTTTTCGACAGAAATTTCAATTCCCTCTGGTATCTCATATTTGACTGGATGAGAATACCCTAAACTTAAATTAAGAGTAGAACCTTGAACCACAGCCCTGTAACCTACCCCAGATATCTCCAGGCTCTTCTGAAAACCATTAGTAACACCCTCTACCATATTGGCAATAAGTGTGCGTGTAAGTCCGTAAAACCCTCTTGTCTTTCCACTATTCTCTCCTCCAACAACCTTTATCTCTGACCCTTCGATATTAACAACAACACCTTCGGGCAGATGCTGCGAAAGACTTGCCTTTGGTCCATCCACCATCATGGTGTTACCATTAAGATTTACCTTAACCCCTTCTGGTATAGCTATGGTCTCCTTACCGATTCTCGACATATAACCGCCTTAATATACTGTACATATCACCTCTCCACCCACACCAAGCTCAGTAGCCTTCTGAGATGTCAACACACCCTTAGATGTAGAAAGAATTGCAAGACCCATCCCATTTAATACATTAGGTACCTTGTCCTTTTTTACATATATCCTGAGACTTGGTTTACTTATCCTCCTTAAATTAGATATAGCACCCTTTTTGTCAGACAAATACTTAAGTTTTACATTAAGCACATCACCTTGTCTGCTTTCCTTTGACTCAAAGTGCTTAATATAACCTTCTTCCTTAAGTATACGTAAAACCTCCAGCTTTAGCTTCGAAGCGGGTATATCAACCGACTGATGCCTTTCTTTTATTGCATTCCTAATCCTCGTTAACATATCTGCTATTGGGTCTGTCATTGTCATATTATAAACTCCTATAACTGCTCGTTGCTGTAACTGTCACTTCTTATTTCACCAGCTTGATTTAATCATGCCCGGAATCTCACCTCTCAATGCCATGTTTCTGAGACATATTCTGCACATTTCGAACTTCCTATAGAATCCCCTTGGTCTACCACAGATAGGGCATCTGTTGTATTCCCTGACCTTGAATTTCTTCTTTTGCTTTGCTTTTGCTATAAGAGACTTCTTTGCCACAAAACCTCCGCTATATTGATCCAGAAACTAGCTACCTGACTTAAACCAATTAGTTTTCATCCGGAAAGTGCCCTTTTGCCAGGGACAGTCCCCTTCTTGCACAAAATGCTTCTTTCCAAATTGAAAACTGCATCAGTGTCCGAATGAGTTTCCGGATAGACACCAATTAACTTCTAAAAGGCACGCCCAAATGCTTAAGAAGCGCTTTGGCCTCTTTATCTGTCTTTGCAGTTGTGCCAATGGTTACATTCATGCCTCTTATTTTATCTATTTTGTCATATTCAATCTCTGGAAAGATAATCTGTTCTCTTATGCCCATGGTGTAATTACCATTACCATCAAAAGACTTTTTAGGAAGTCCTCTGAAATCCCTTATTCTAGGAATACTAAAATTAATAAATCTATCAAAAAATTCATACATCCTCTTCCCTCTTAACGTTACCATACATCCTATAGGCATATTTGCCCTTAACTTGAATGACGCTATGGGTTTTTTCGCTCTGGTAACAACAGGTTTCTGACCGGCCAAATCAGTGAGGTCCTTTATTGCATTATCTATTATTTTTATATCACGCACCGCCTCGCCAAGCCCCATATTTACCACTATCTTCTCCAGCCTCGGCACCTGCATGGCGTTACTATAACCAAACTCTTTTATCATAAGAGGGACAATATCCTTCTTATATATATCTTTTAATCTGGCCATTATCTATCTAAGACCTCACCACACTTTTTACAAAACCTTACTTTCTTACCGTTATCCAGATATTTTTTGGCAACCTTTACAGGTCCTTTACACTTCTCGCATATCAACATCACATTTGAGATGGAAAGAGGGTTCTCTTTTTCTATAATTCCGCCCTGCCTATTTTTTGCAGATGGTCTGGTGTGTTGTTTTGCGATGTTGAGTTTCTCAATGACAACCATCGCCTTATCTGGGATAAGCCTAATTACTTTACCAGTCTTTCCCCTCTCTTTTCCCTTAAGCACCATTACTTGGTCATTCTTTCTGATTTTGTATTTCAGGGTTTGCATACGATCCTCGATAGATCAAAGTTGTTTCCAGTGCAAAAACCCCTGGAAACTGATTACGCCGATTTTTAAAAGATTACACAGATTTTTTTATTTTTACGCTTTTGCAGTAAAAACAAAGTTGATTCTCAAGAACCCTACATAACCTCAGGTGCCAGAGAGATTATTTTCATGAATTTTTTTGCCCTCAACTCCCTGGCTACTGGCCCAAATATCCTTGTTCCTATAGGTTCATTTTCTTTGTTTATAAGAACAGCAGAATTTTCATCAAACTTTATATATGTACCGTTTGTACGTCTTGTCTCCTTCTTCGTACGCACAACAACAGCCCTGACAATATCACCTTTCTTTACCTTTGCATTAGGTTGCGACTCCTTGACATTCGCAACAATCACATCGCCTATAGCTGCGAACCTCTTGTTAGAGGCCCCAACAACCTGAATACAGGATATCTTTTTTGCACCCGAATTGTCAGCAACACTTAAAATGCTTCTCATCTGTATCATTGGACCTTCTCCAGGACTTTGCTGACACGCCACCTTTTGGTGCGGCTTAATGGACGCGTTTCTGTAATCACCACCTTATCTCCTACATTGCACGCCCCCTTCTCGTCATGAGCCATATATTTAATACGCCTTTTTATATACTTGCCATATAAAGGATGCTGTACTATTCTTTCGACAGACACCAATACAGTTTTATCCATCTTGTTCTTTAAAACCCAGCCTACCCGGCTCTTCCTTTTGCTCCTCGACTTTTCCATGAGCTAAAACCCCGTTCCTTTTTCCTTCTCTCTTATTACAGTCTTGACCCTAGCTATATCTTTCTTTAATAAATTTATTCTAGACGGATTTTCTAGGTGCCCTGTGCTGTTCTGTATTCTTAGATTGAACAACTCTTTAGTCAGATCGAGTTCTTTTATCCTAAGTTCTTCTATTCCTATTTCTCTTATCTCTGGCGGCTTCATATACCTTCCCTTAAAATAACCGTTGTTGGTATAGAAAGTTTGTGCGCAGCGAGTCTAAAGGCCTCTTTCGCGACATCTTTGGAAACACCCTCCATCTCGAAGAGTATCCTGCCTGGCTTTATCACAGCAACCCAGTCTTCTGGAGAACCTTTTCCACTACCCATCCTCGTCTCTGCAGGCTTCTTTGTTATAGGTTTGTCTGGGAAAACCCTTATCCATATCTTCCCAATTCTCTTTATATGCCTGGTCATAGCTATACGACCAGCCTCTATCTCCCGTGTTGTAAGCCAGCCACACCCTGTTGCCTGAAGGCCGTAATCACCAAAATTGAGCTCCGTACCTTTACTTGATACTCCTCTCCTCTTTCCTCTATGTTGTTTCCTAAATTTTGTCTTCTTTGGCATTAACATATTTTACAGTCGCCTCTTCGTTATATCCTTTGCCGGAGCATCAGCAGAAATTAACTCTCCCTTAAATATCCAAACTTTTACACCAATAATACCGTAAGTGGTCTTAGCCTCTGCAAATCCATAGTCTATATCTGCCCTTAATGTATGAAGTGGAACTCTCCCTTCCCTATACCACTCTGTCCTGGCTATTTCAGTACCACCAAGTCTACCGGAACACATTATCTTTACACCCTTTGCACCCATTCGCATTGAGGTTGTAACTGCCTTCCTCATTGCCCTTCTGAACAAGACCCTTCTTTGCAATTGTAGTGCAACGTCCTCGGCAAGCAATTGGGCATCTGTATCAGGTTTCCTGACTTCTATAATGTCCGTTTTAACATCCTTTCCAGTTAGATGCGCCAGTTGTTTTTTTAGAATATCCACCTCCATCCCTTTCTTTCCAATCACCAGCCCAGGCCTCGCCGCATGTATAATCACCCTGACATTATTGGCAGTTCTCTCTACATCAATCTTTGATATACCGGCATGGTATAGTCTCTGCTTTACAAATTTTCTGATATTTATATCCTCATGAAGGAGCTTTGCATAGTCACGCTCGCTATACCATCTGGAGCTCCATGTTTTGCATATTCCTAATCTAAAACCTATTGGATGAACCTTCTGACCCAAAAGAACCTTCCTTTCTTACTTCTCGTCTAATACTATCGTTATATGACTTGACATCTTCTTTATAATATTGGCTCTGCCCTGTGCCCTGGCACGCATGCGCTTCATCACCGGCCCCTTATCCACAAAAACCCTCTTAATGTATAGATTATCTACATCTACCTTCTTGGTATCTTCTGCATTTGCCAAAGCACTCTTCAACACCTTTGTTACAACCTTTGCGGATGCCTTCTTTGTCAGTGTAAGTATAGACAGCGCCTCATCCACACCTTTGCCCCTTATAAGATCAACGACTAATCTTGCCTTTTGGGGACTCATTCTAATATATTTTGCAACAGCTCTTGTTTCCATATTATTAAGCAATCTTCGACTTCTTAGAACCTGCAGCATGCCCGTGATATGTTCTAGTGGGGGAGAACTCCCCAAGTTTATGACCCACCATATTTTCAGTTACAAAGACAGGTATAAATTTCCTACCATTATGTACTGCTATTGTGTGACCCACCATATCAGGGATTATAGTAGACCTCCTTGACCAGGTCTTAATAACCTTTTTAGACTTGGTCTCACCTGCATGTTTAATCTTTTTGAGCAAATGCTCATCAACAAAAGGACCTTTCTTTACAGAACGAGCCACTACTTCCTCCTGCTTATAATATATTTATCCGTTGTAGTACGTCTCCTGGTTCTATAGCCTTTAGTTGGCTGACCCCATGGGCTTACTGGATGGTTACCCTTGCTCTTACCCTCTCCACCGCCATGGGGATGGTCTACTGGATTCATTGTAACACCTCTAACACGAGGTCTAATTCCAAGCCAACGACTTCTTCCGGCCTTACCAATACTAATATTTTCATGACCTGTATTGCCTAATTGACCTATTGATGCATAGCATACCTGAAGAACCAGCCTGACCTCACTTGAAGGCAGTTTTATGTGTGCGTATCTCCCTTCCTTTGCCAGGAGTTGCGCATAGCCCCCTGCACTCCTTACAAGTTGTCCCCCTTTCTCTGGTTTAAGCTCAATATTATGCACAAAAGTTCCTAAGGGTATGGATTTTAACGGAAGCGCATTCCCTACCTTTATGTCTACATTATCTCCTGCAGCTACAGCTTCACCAACCTTTAATTCTAAAGGAGCGAGAATATATCTCTTCTCTCCGTCGGCGTAATTAAGCAACGCAATTCTACTTGAACGGTTTGGATCATACTCTATAGCAGAAACCTTTGCAGGTATATCTCTTTTATCTCTCTTGAAATCTATAACTCTATATTTTCTTTTATGACCGCCACCTCTCCAGCGTGTAGTTATTCTACCTTTTGAGTTTCTGCCTCCGCTGCGTTTCGAGGATACTGTAAGTGACTTTTCTGGAACTGTCTTTGTAATATCCTCGAAGGTTGAAACAGTCATCTGTCTCAATGCAGGAGATGTTGGTTTGTATTTTTTTACAGCCATAGTGATACTCTAGACCCCCTCAAAAATATCTATCTTCTCACCTTCCTTAAGGGTTACGTAGACCTTCTTTCTTGTAGATGTCATACCTTCGCTTCTACCCATCCTCTTTCTCTTCCCAGGAACTCTCATAGAGTTTACGTCTATAACTTTTACATTAAAAACACTCTCAATAGCCTTTTTAACCTCATTTTTGTTGGTTTTTTTATCAACCCAAAAAGTCACTTTATTGTTTTCAGCCCTGATTATCGTGCTTTTTTCTGTAATAATTGGCTTCTTTATTATTTTGTAGACTTCAATCATCTTGTTATTTTTTCCTCTATCCTCTCCATGGCCGCCTTGGTCACAACAAGATCATCGTATTTTAAGAGATCAAAGAGATTTAACCCTTCGACTCTCAATGACTTAAACCCCTTTAAATTTCTGACAGCAAGTTCTATATTTCGATTAGGTCCCTCAGTGATTATTACGGCCTTGTTTGAATCAATCCTTTTCAAGATATCTGCAATAACCTTTGTCTTAGGTTCTGGTAATTCAAGGCTATCCAGTATTTTCAATTTCCCATCTCTTATCTTCATACTAAAGGCCGATAATATTGCAGATTTAATAGCCTTTTTTGGCATATTATATGAGTAGTCTCTGGGTTTAGGACCAAAGACCACACCACCATGGCGGTTTAATGGTGATCTTATCGAACCCTGCCTCGCTCTACCTGTACCCTTCTGCTTAAATGGCTTTGCACCACCCCCGCGAACCTCGTCCCTTGTCTTTGTAGAGGCACTACCAGATCTCCTGCGGGCAAGCTGCATCTTTATTACTTCATAAAAAAGATGGTCTTTCTGCTGGATTCCAAACAATCCATCTTTAAGGTCTATTTGAGATACCTTCTCGCCATTTTTATTTATTACATCCAATACCATCTGTTTGCCCTGTGTTTACCTTGTTTACTTGGTTTACATTGTTTGGGTTGCGTGTTTCGAGTTGCGAGTTGCGAGTTTCGATACACGATCCACGAATCATGAACGACGGTTTTTTTATTCGTCATTCGTAACTCCTAATTCATAATTCATTGTTTTTTCTCCTCTTTTTCAACAACTTCTGGGCCTTTTTGTTGTTTCTCCACCTTTTCAACAACTTCTGGGCCTTTTTGTTGTTTCTCCACCTTCTCAACAACTTCTGGACCTTTTTGTTGTTTCTCCACCTTTTCAACAACTTCTGGGCCTTTTTGTTGTTTCTCCACCTTTTCAACAACTTCTGGGCCTTTTAGTTTTTTCTCCACCTTCTCAACAACTTCTGGGCCTTTTTGTTTTTTCTCCTCTTTTTCAACAACTTCTGGGCCTTTCTCTTTTTTCAATGCCTTTCTAATCTCAAGAAGCCCATTTGCTGGACCTGGTACCGCTCCCTTTATAAGCAGCAAGTTCTCTTCAGAGACGACACCCATTATCTTAAGGTTTTGAGTAGTTACTCTTCGGGCTCCATCATGACCAGGCATCTTCGTTCCCTTAAAAACCCTTGATGGGTCAGAGCATTGACCTATAGAACCAGGCGCCCTATTATGCATTGAACCATGGCTGCCTGGGCCGCCAGCAAAATTCCACCTCTTCATTACTCCCACGAAACCCTTGCCTTTTGTTGTTCCTGTTATATCAACAAAATCGCCTTCTCCAAAGACCTCTGCGCACCCTACCTTCTGCCCTACCTTATACCCATCCAAACCTTCACCATTAAACTCCTTTAAATGATAAAAAAACGGTGTGCCTGCCTTCCCGAAATGCCCTTTTAAGGCCTTATTCACCCTTTCTGGCTTCTTCTCGAAAAAACCAAGCTGAATTGATTCATATCCATCCTTTTGTTCCGTCTTCTTCTGAACAACAAAACAAGGGCCTACCCGTACAACCGTCACAGGAACCTCCTCGTCTCCCGAAAAGATCTGCGTCATTCCAATCTTTTTTCCTAATAAACCCTCAACCATATCTATAACCTGATATTATCTTAATCCTCTTAAAATTAAGTGAACACTAGCCAAGCTTTATCTCAACATCAACGCCCGCTGGCAAATCTAGTCTCATCAGTGCATCTACAGTGTTCTGGGTAGGTTCAAGAATATCCATAAGTCTCTTGTGAATCCTCATCTCGAACTGTTCCCTGCTTTTCTTATCTACATGAGGTGAACGGAGCACACAGTATTTATTTATCTTTGTAGGAAGTGGAATAGGCCCTTTGATTTCGGCCCCTGTCCTCTTGACTGTCTCAACAATCTCCTTAACAGACTTATCCAACAGCCTGTAATCATATGCCTTGAGCCTAATCCTTATCTTTTGATTAACCATTCACAGTCTCCATCCACTATCCAGATATCCGTTCCCTAACACCTCTTTTTATTTCAATATTTTGGTTACGACCCCTGCACCAACTGTCCTGCCGCCTTCCCTTATAGCAAACCTCAACCCCTCTTCCATAGCTATAGGAGCTATAAGCTCCACCTCAAGATTGGTGTTGTCGCCAGGCATCACCATCTCCGTCCCTTCAGATAAATGCGCTATACCGGTAACATCAGTGGTCCTGAAATAAAACTGTGGACGATATCCATTGAAAAACGGGGTATGCCTGCCTCCCTCTTCCTTGGTCAATATATAAACCTCACAGGTAAATTTCGTGTGCGGTGTTATGCTGCCAGGCTTCGCTAATACCTGCCCCCTCTCTACATCCTCCTTCTTCGTACCCCTTAAAAGACAACCTATGTTGTCTCCAGCCCTACCCTCGTCCAATAGCTTCCTGAACATCTCTACACCGGTAACTACGGTCTTGGTGGTAGCCCTTATACCAACTATCTCTACCTCTCCCCCAACCTTTATAATACCCCTCTCTGCTCTGCCAGTCACAACAGTACCCCTGCCGGATATGCTGAATACATCCTCCACAGGCATAAGAAATGGCTTGTCTATATCCCTCTTAGGCTCAGGTATGTATGAATCAACGGCCTCAAGAAGCTTCAATATAGATTCCTCGCCCAATTCACCCTTGTCACCCTCAAGGGCCTTCAATGCACTGCCCTTAATAAACGGTATCTCGTCCCCAGGAAATTTATACTGATTTAATAGCTCCCTGACCTCAAGCTCTACAAGATCCATAAGCTCAGGGTCGTCTACCATGTCAGCTTTATTCAGATACACAACTATAGAGGGAACACCAACCTGCCTCGCTAATAGTATATGCTCCCTCGTCTGAGGCATAGGACCATCAGCAGCACTAACCACCAGAATCGCTCCGTCCATCTGTGCAGCACCGGTTATCATATTCTTCACATAGTCCGCGTGCCCGGGGCAGTCAACATGCGCATAGTGCCTCTTATCAGTCTGATATTCAACATGGGATATGCTTATAGTAACACCCCTCTCCTTCTCCTCAGGTGACTTGTCTATACTATCATATGCAAGATAATCAGCCTGCCCCTTTGCACTCAATACCTTGGTTATGGCCGCAGTCAGTGTAGTCTTGCCATGATCAACATGACCTATCGTCCCTACATTAATATGAGGCTTCGTCCTCTCAAATTTAGCCTTGCTCATATCTTCCTCCTGGTTTCTTGTTTGCTTCCTTAATCCGTTCGCTCTCGAATATACCTTGACCCTTATAAATCCTCAGCTCCAAATATTACATCCGCTCATCTGCATGCCGTTTATCTTTCTGGAGCCCACGACCGGGATCGAACCGGTGAACCTCTTCCTTACCAAGGAAGTGCTCTACCAACTGAGCTACGTGGGCTAGGAAAGCTCCGCTTTCACTATCAACTTATAATTTCTTGCAAAAAAACACAGGTTATTTGTTAAATAAGTGAAGATACCCTCCCGCAGGGCGGGGCATCTTGACAGCAAGGAAGTTTCCGTTGTCTTATCACGCCTTGACCCCGCCTACAAGGCGGGGCTTACGGCGTGCATCCT
>JAUXIU010000179.1 GCA_030620895.1 Deltaproteobacteria bacterium | reverse complement strand
GGTTGCGTGTTCCGAGTTGCGAGTTTTACTTCCATTCTGTTTCTACATATTCTTTCTCTTTTTTAACCCGAAACTCGTAACCCGTAACTATCTGATCTCTGTGGTAAGTTGTTAACCATGTTAACCATGTAAACCATTTACTACCTCCTATCTCCTATCTACTACCTACTGTCTCTACATATTCTTTCTCTTTCTTAACCCGAAACTCGCAACTCGCAACCCGTAACCAGCAATCCTATCTGGGACTGTCCCGATTCCTATCTTTTTATCAACCCCTTCACCTTCTTAATCGCCTCCAGGGCATCCTTCGCATATCCATCTGCGTTTATCTTATCTGCATACTCTTGCGTTACAACTGCTCCACCGACCATAGTTAATACCGGTATCCCTTTATCCTTAAGCTTTTTTATAACATTCTCCATCTCCGTTACTGTTGTGGTCATCAGGGCTGAAAGCCCCACGACATCAACATTATTCTTTATAGCCTCCTGCACTATATGCTCTGCTGGTACATTCTTCCCAAGGTCAATAACCTCAAAACCATGGTTTTCAAGCAGCGTGGATACGATATTCTTGCCTATATCGTGAATATCGCCTTCAACTGTTGCCATAAGGACCTTCCCCAAACCAGGCCCCTTCGTTGTGTCTACCTCCTTCTTAAGCCTCGTGAATGCCATCTTCATGGTATCTGCGGATAACATTACCTGAGGCAAAAAATATTTATTTGACGCAAATAACCTTCCCACCTCTTCCAGACCCTTCAACAGCCCATCATTAGTTATCTTTAATGGTTTCCAACCCTCTTTTAACGCCTCTTCGACAAGAGAGACTATAGTCTCTTCAGCACCATCAACTATCGCATTCTTAAGCCTCTCCGCAATCGTCTGTAATCCTATATCCTTCCTTACTTGGGGGGCCTCTTCCTTCATCCTGCCGGCCTTCCCCTGAGATCTCTTGATATAGGCCTCTGCCCTTTTGTCATATCCCAGCAGAACCTGTGACGCATGGTATGCATCCATCATCCATTGACTGTATGGGTTTATTATGGCTGCATCCAATCCAGCCTCGAGTGCCATGGAAAGGAAATTTGCATTTATCGCTTCCCTGGCCGGAAGTCCAAAAGATATATTACTCACACCAAGTATTGTAGATAGACCGAGCTCTTCCTTTATAAGTCTTATGGCCTTAAGTGTCTCCCTTGTTCCTTTCTGATCAGCACTTACCGTCATCGCAAGGCAATCTATTACTACATCAGACCTCTTAAGACCTGCACCCACGGCCTTATCCATTATCTTCCTGGCTATACCAAGCCTTCCTTCAGCGGTATCCGGAATGCCATTATAATCAAGGGTAAGTCCCAGGACGGCGGCTCCATATCTCTTTGCCAGGGGGAGTACTGTCCTCAACTTCTTATCCTCACCGCTTACGGAATTTATCAGAACCTTTCCATCAGCTGCTTTTAAACCCGCCTCTATTGCATCCGGGTTGGATGAATCCAATACTATCGGCAATTGACTATTCTCATTAACAGCAAATATGGCCCTCTCGATAGCCATGACCTCATCTATCCCCGGCACCCCTATATTTACATCGAGGAGATGTGCACCGGCTGCATCCTGATCCTTTGCCTCCTTCCTTATGGTAATGGTCTTACCTTCCTTTACCTCCTGGGCTAGAACCTTTCTACCAGTGGGGTTTATCCTCTCACCTACGATAACAGTGGGAATACCGGTGCCAAATGCTACATATTTTGTCCTGCTGGCAAGCCTTGTGATATCCGTCTCACCATTCGAGACTTTGACTCCCACCTCCTGTCTCTTAATCTCTCTACCCATCCTCTCTATGTGGTCAGGTGTCGTACCGCAACAACCTCCGACGACTCTAACCCCTTCATCGAGAAGCCCAGGTACATATCGTGCCATCTCCTCAGGTTTCTCAGGGAATATCGTCTCCCCATCCTTTATATATGGGATCCCTGCATTGGGCTGTGTTATCAAGGGGAGGGTCGTTACCTTTCTCATGGCCTTTATAACTTTATATATCCCCTCTATACCGAGACTGCAGTTTGCCCCTATACAATCGACATCAAGACCGTCTGCCACGATAGCGAATACCTCCGGAGGTGTACCGAGTACAGTCCTCATCTTCTCATCGAAGGTCATGGTGGCTATAAGTGGAAGTTTACATACTTCCTTTACTGCAATAATTGCTGCCCTCATCTCCCTTATGTCCATCATCGTCTCTATAATAATCAGGTCTACCCCTGCATCAGAAAGCGCTTTTGCCTGCTCTGCATATACATCTATAGTCTCATCAAAAGAGATGTCCCCAACAGGCTCCAGAAACCTGCCAGTGGGTCCCAATCCACCTGCCACAAAGACTCTATCAGAGGCCACATCCCTGGCGTTCTTGACAGCAGCTGTATTTATATCTCTTGCCTTATCTTCGAGCTGATACTCGGCAAGCTTTACCCTGTTGCCGCCAAATGTATTCGTAGTTACTACGTCTGAACCAGCTTTAAGATATGTCCTGTGAACCTCCATTATTATCTCTGGATTGATGACATTCAGTTCTTCAGGACACCCGACGGGTTTAAGCCCCAGCCTCTGTTGCATGGTGCCTGTGGCACCTTCAAAGAGAATTGGACGTTTATTCAAGGTCTTAATAAAATCTCTCGCCATATCTAACAATCATCCTTTCGAATTCCTGACATTCTATAACTTTCTTAATATGCTAGCAAGGAATTTTAACAGTATGCACGCCGTAAGCCCCGCCTTGTAGGCGGGATCAAGGCGTACTAAGGTAATGGAAAATTCCTTGCTGTCAAGATGCCCCGCCCTGTGGGCGGGGCATCTTGACTTTTCTTGACACAGAACTATGATCCGTGTAATCGTTTCTCTAATCTGTGTAATCAGATATAATCACATCAGGAGGT
>JAUXIU010000106.1 GCA_030620895.1 Deltaproteobacteria bacterium | reverse complement strand
TGAATACGGCTACTTTTGGGGCCAATCTTTTTATAGCATCGAAATAGGCACCACTTCTTATCGTTCCCTCAGTTCCTATGACACCTATCCTATTCGTCCTGGTGACCTCGACTGCTTTCCTTGTGCCAGATTCAATAACACCTATAACCGGTATCGCAAGACTTTCACTGAGTTCATCCAGAGCAAATGCCGATGCGGTATTGCATGCAATAACAAGGAGTTTTATCTCCTTCTTCATGAGAAAGTTAGAATTTTCGATGGAATATCTTATTACGGTCTCTTTTGACTTTGTACCATAGGGTACACGGGCTGTGTCGCCCAGGTAGATGGTATCCTCAGAGGGAAGTAGATTCCTTATCTCTCTTAAAACGGTAAGACCGCCTATACCAGAATCGAATATACCGATCGCCTTTTTCAACTATTATCAAAATATTTTGTTTGCACTGCAAAATGTGTGTAAAATCAATAATCAGTTTCCAGGAATCCTTGCGCTGGAAACTAAATATATGCAGATTATAAACATTCTGTCAATTGCAAAATAGTTTACTGCAACGGACGAGGGGCTCTTTTTGTAAAAAGCTCCAGATGGAGAGCAACCGCAGATGCACTTTTTACAGAATAGTCATCAGATTTTTATATTGTAAAGGGCAACAAATTCTTATATACTTTTGCCCTAATCCGAGTGTTTAGATTTATTAATATTTTATGACAGGAGGTAATTATGAGAAGTTTCTTGTTTTTACTGGCATTTCTGATCTTGACTTCGATCCCCCTTTCGGTAAGGGCTGAGAGCAATACATCTGTAGAGGCGGCTGTCCTTGGTACCGGTGTTGAGAATCTGGTACCTATGGGTATTGCAGAATCATTTTCGGCTTCAATCGGCAGGGTTTACTGCTACTCCAAGATAACAAACGGGGATGGCTCCACAATAACACACAGATGGTATTACAATGATAAAGAGGTAGCTGCGGTCCCCCTGGAAATCCGCTCGACCAGCTTCAGGACTTATAGTTACAAGACCATTTTGCCGCATTACAAGGGTAACTGGAAGGTAGAGATCGTAGCCGAAGAAGGGAATATTATGAAGACCCTGGAATTTACGATAGAATGAACGGGGGCAGCCTTGACATTGTTACCACTACTGATTTATCGAAGTTGAACTTCTATATTATTCCAGAAGCTCAACCAAAATATCGAAAATAATATGGGAAGTCCATATTATTCCCTTATGTTCCTTGGGACACCATATATAGTTGCCCTGCGTCTCAATTCCTCCAATTCTGCTTTTAGTTCCTCCAACCTCTCTTCCATATATGGCAGGTCATCAATATAATCTTCGTATGTTTGCACTTCGTCCTGACTGAATACTTGACCATACCTCCTGCCATTCTCAAAAATCTCTATATACCTTCTGCTGTCGGAAACTGTCTTCCCCAGATCGGTCACCTCTTCGTTCTTTAAATCAAATTCCTCCTCCCACCATTCTAATGGATAGTCACCGTAAAGATCTTCTCTATATCCGGGTTCTATCGATGGCGTAACCTCATCAAGCATACGAGGGGGCTCTTCCTCTACATGTATCGTCTCATACACCTTTACCTTGCTTCTGTACTTAAGAGGAACAAGGAGAATATCGTCTGTGGCATGCACATTGCCGTCCTTGTCCGTCCACTGGTAGAGCTCTGCAGCCTCCACAAATATATGTGAAGTGAAAACAAGCAAAACAGTAAACAATAATGGAACTAACTTCTTAACCATTGTCTTTAGTATATATTATCAATAGATGTCCGTCAAATATCTTTTAATAACACCATCAAAATAAATGCCTGTGGCATCCTCTCCTTCTCGTAAGTACCGCCTTGTAGGTATGAGCTTTACTTTCTTACGAGCGAACCGAAGTATTTTCATGGGTGGTTATGGTAAAGATACCGTTCGACTTTAATCTTCTTGCCATCGGTCTTTACATGCACAGCACCTTCTATGTCAGTCCTATAAACCTCTGCACCTAGATTCCTGTACCTATCGATTATCTCCTTATGTGGAAATCCAAATGGATTATTAAAACCAGCAGATATGACAGCTATATCTGGTCTCACAGCTTTCAAGAACCTTTCTGTTGACGAGGTCCTGCTCCCGTGATGTGGAACCTTTAAGATAGAGGCCTTCAAGCCCAAACCACGCCTTAAAAGCTCCCCTTCCCCTTCCTCTTCTATATCACCAGGAAAGATTATATCCACATCTTTATATGTAAGTCTTATAACAAGTGAATTATTATTTACATCAAGGGGTGTGTCGCTTGGGTGAAGAAATTCTACCATAACACCGCTAATTTCCAAAGGCTCTGACAGACCATCTTTCTCCTTTATCTCTACAGATCTTGATCGCAGAATCCTGTCAAGGTAACCAAGATCACTATCCCCATTCCACCAGAACTCCCTGACATCAAAATTTTTTATAATATAGCCTAGTCCCCCGGCATGATCAGCCTGGGGATGGCTCAAAACTACGTAATCTATCCTCCTAATTCCCTTGGATCTTAAGAATGGGGCTACTACCATCTTCCCTATATCATAGTCTGGGTCATAAGAACCCCCGCCATCTATCAACATCCTTCTTCCATATGGAAACTCAACAAGGGCCGAGTCTCCCTGGCCCACAGATATAAAGGTGACCTTCATATCTTCATAATAATTGTTTCTGTAGTACAGCCAACCGTGGGTTGCTATTAATGAAACCAGTAAAATAGCAGGTAAAATAAGTTGGAGGCGCCTCCTGCCTTTTAGCGAGAGAGACAGGATGATAGTAAAAACAACCAAAGATATCTCTATAACTGCTGCTCTACCAGTCCAGATAGCAGAAAAAGGTATCTCTGCAACTAGACCGATCATCCAGATAGATAATTCAAGGATTGAATCAGCTATGTTAATAAGTATAGACGCCAGGCCACGCCATAACGGGAGGAAGAAGAGGGAAAAAAGCCCAAGCGGAACAACCAGAAAACCTATAAACGGAACTACCATTAGATTTGAAATTCCACCCATAATAGGAACCACATGAAAATGATACGCAACGACTGGCGATGTACCCAGGGCAGCCGAGACGGATATAAGAAAAAGCAAAAGTGCTTTATCTTTAAGCCGTGATAAGATCGAATGAGATTCAAATTTATCTCCGATTTCATCCTCCCTCTTAATCAATGACCTCAACCTGGGTGTTATATATATGATTGCCAGGACGGCCGTAAAGGATAGTTGAAAAGACACATCTAAGATGGCCATGGGTGAAAAGAGAAGTATCGCTATTGCTGCCATGGCCAGCGTATTGTATGTATCTTTTGATCTACCCAGCAAAATGGCTATAACAAAGGCCGTTACCATTATGACGGCCCTCTGAGTAGGGACCGTAAAACCGGCAAGCAGCCCATAGAATAAGACCGGGGGCATTATCGATAAGGCTGCTATCTTCCTTATGTCAAATGTGAGCATCAGCCGCTCTGATAACCTCAACAATCTGTATAACAAACCATAAAATACGAAAGCTACAATCCCAATATGGAGGCCTGATATGGCAAGTATATGGGCAGCTCCCGCACGCGCAAACTTATCCCTTACACCCCTTTTTATCTCTCCCTTTTGCCCAATCAGTAACGCCTTAAGGATAGCCCCATTATTTAGTTCCTCCCCATCTAAAAACCTCCCCGCCATCTCCCTCAAATCCTCTATGCTCATCCAGAACCGCCACCCCACTTCCCTCAGCTTTATGCTCCATCTCTCAGTGTTTGAATGGCCTATTACATATATACCCCTCCTCGCCAGATAGCCGGTATAATCGAACTCTCCGGGGTTGCCGAAGTTCCTCGGCTCCTTTAACCTTGCCAGAAACCTTATTCTGTCTCCATACGACAACCCCGTTTCCAGACTATCGACCGTCAGCAGGATCTTCCCTGAAACATCAATATCTCTATCCTTTAAGATAATTTTATCTGATTCAATATAAAGCTTCGACTTATCCAAACGCCTTTCTGGAGATCTATAGAGTACACCCTCAACCCTCATACCAAGCGGTCCAGACTTAGAATTGAGAAAGTTTTTTATATGATTTTCTGGCAGTGTACCTTCAAGAGAGGCGCCGATAAATACGATCCCGAGTATAAAGAAAGAGGCAAGGGCGGGCTTGATATAATTCCATCTCATTGATACCGACAAGATTGAGAAGAGTATTGGAATGGTAAGAAGGAATAATGCCGTACTTTCAGATATTTTGAGATATAAACCTGCAGAGATACCCGATATGAACGCTATGAGGATAGGTATTAGAGGCCTCATAAGGATAGGATGTAACAAACAAGAGTCAAGATACCCCGCCCACAGGGCGGGGCTTACGGCGTGCATCCTGTTGACGGCTTTGTAAAAAGTCGGGTACCCTCTGGGTGTGCTGTGTTACTCTGCATCCTTTGTCACTGCAGCGTAACTATAAGTACGCCTCATTTCTCAGGATTTGCGCGCCTTCGGTTACCCATTTATGGGTGTGGAACATTTTACTGTGCCGTCCATATTTGACTTTTTACGA
>JAUXIU010000022.1 GCA_030620895.1 Deltaproteobacteria bacterium | reverse complement strand
TGATAAGATATGGATGTGCGATAATATATTAAAGGCATAAGAAGGGGGTAAAATATTTTTTATTGAAAAAAACAAACAAATCAAAAATATTGTCAATAATAAAGATTTGACCCCCTTCTTGCTTAACAACCAATTATCAACCTCTCTGCCAGGCTATTTGGAAGGCCTGCCTTGATGATCTTGCTACGGCATTTGTCTATATCGTAGTCAGTTCTGAAGAATTTAATCTCTCTCTCATCTGAATTATATATAAGGAAAGACGCCCTGGGATCATAATCCCTGGGTTGTCCTACACTCCCTGGGTTTACAAGATAGTATGCCTCATCCAGCAACTTTACTGATTCTTCCATTGCAGGAAAGATAACCATTTCCTTCATAGCATATGTTATCATTATGTGTGTATGGCCAAAAAAACAGAGTCTGTAACGGTATTCTTCCATCTGCAGCAGTTTGAAATTGGCCATTGCATCACTCTGAGATAGGATATACATGTCTGTGTTGTTTATCCAGCCATGAACTGCCAGAGCATTGTCATTGAATGTCAACTGCCTCGGCAAGGTCTTTAAATATTCGAGATTATCATCAGTGATATTTTGACGTGTCCAGAGGAGTGCTGTCCTTGCTACAGGATTGAAATCAGCTGGTTCCTCAAAACCGCAAACCCTTGAGTCATGATTACCTAATATGCATCTTATATCCCGCTTCCTTATAAGCTCTATACACCTGTTGGGATCTGCGTTATAACCAACCATATCACCAAGGGATACAATACTATCAACACCGATGGAATCTATGCGTTCTAAAACCGAATTGAGGGCCTCCAGATTAGAGTGGACATCCGAGATAATAGCAAACAGCATATAAACCTATCTTTTTAATGAATGGTACCCTTTGCTTCTTCCGTGTATTGATAATTATTATAAGCCTGGAAAGGGTTTCTGACAAACCTGTCCCTGCATTCCTTACAGAGCATAAAACTAATATTTTTATATACGTCATTCTCTAATGCCTGTATATCTATATCTTCAATTTGCTTAAGAAGATTTACAATCTCACAATCGATATTCCCCGTATTGCCTTCAAAATGACCGTCAAAATCCGCAAAGCTCTTTATTTCTATGATATATCTCGGGTCATCATGATGTAATTCTTTCTCACAGCACTGGCATATAAAATGGCCCATAATAAATCCTTTCTCGTTAATTAATCCTATTTCGTATTTTAGTTGAATGAATTACATATATTGACATAATATCCATATTATGATTTTGCCATGCGCAGAGCGCTTTGCGCAAAGCGTATTTTTAGGCTGGGGACTATCACCTAATCTCGATATTACCCATTAAAGAATTCATTGTCAACCTGAACCATGAATCTTTTTGAATGAACAGATGAGGATTATTAGTAACGAGAAGACGAGGCATACTACAGCAAAAAGATCACCATATCTTGTATAGATAGTGAGTGGTCCTTCTCGCAATCTTACCTTCCTAACATGACTTTCCTTTTTAAAAAGTCCCCCTTTTGCTACTATCCTACCAGTTGGGTCTATTACACCACTGATACCTGTATTTGCTGCCCTCAAGACGAAAGACCTGTTTTCCACTGCCCTGAATATCGCCATCTCGAAATGCTGATACGGTGCGGATGTTTTGCCAAACCAAGCATCGTTTGTAATTACTGCCAGCAGGTTTGCGCCGTTCTTAATAAGTCCTCTTGCAAGTTCAGGGAAGATTGATTCAAAACATATCATAACACCTACACTATAATTGAATGATAGTGACTTCCCGGTTATGTTCGATTGGTTAAATACCAAGGGTTTTAGTTCCTTGCCTGAACTGAAATCACCCACACCTTCCTTAAGCTTATTTACAAAGAACAGTATCTTCTTTAAGGGCACATATTCGCCAAATGGAACGAGGTGTGTTTTGTCATATCTATCTGTAACCTTTCCTTCGGGTGAGATAAGGAAGGCGCTGTTGTAGTAGTCTATCTTCCCAAAACCTTTATCAAAAGCGGGGCTTCCTGCAATAATATGACTCCCAGCCTCTCTTGCTGTTTCATAGACTATAGGCCCAAGCCTATCATCTGATTGGAGAAAAAATGGAATAGCTGTCTCGGGCCATATAATAAGAGTTGCGCCACTTCTTGAGATTTCTATTGAGAGGTCTCTGTATATATCAATAGTTTCCATCTGGAATGCTGGATCCCATTTGAGCGATTGGTCAATATTCCCTTGAGCGATTCCTGTTTTAACCTCCTTCCAACTGCTTGTTACACTGGCTATCTGTCCAATCCTTAAATAACCATAAATAAGGACTGATAAAATAATTAAAATTAATGAGATACATTCCTTTGCTGGTAACTTTTCCCTGTTTATAGCAGCCTTTAAAAATATAAAGAACATATAATTGAAAGCGACTATTAAAAATGAGACTCCCCAGACCCCTGTAATATCGGCAAGCTGTATAATTGGCAGGATCTTGCTTTGAGAATATCCAAGGAGGCCCCATGGGAAACCGGTAAATAGAAATCCTCTCAGATATTCCAGCCCAACCCAGAGCGAGGAGATTGTAACGATACTTAAGGTTGCTCCTAAGTTTCTTGCTGTATGGAAACCGAGCCCAAAGAGCACAGTGTAAATGCTCATGTAAGTTGCAAGGAGAATTAGAACAAGTATGCCGATATAGATCGGCACACCACCATAGTAATACATGGAATGCACTACCCAATATACCATCCCTATAAAGAATAGAAGGCCCCAGAGGAAGGCGATAGAACAGAGATCTCTTTTACTCTTTCCCTCCATTGCAAAGAAGAGGGGGACCAGACCGAACCATGCTGTAAAGAAAATATTGAAGGGAGCAAAGGATACGACGAGCATCAATGCTGAAATAGATACAAGTACTATATTGCGTTTCATTTAAGCGGAATGGCAAAGATATAAAAAATCAGGGAGGTTATTCCAATTCCAAGGATGGCCCCTAATGCAACCTCAGTTTTTGTATGGATCCCTGTTAGCAATCTGCTGTGACTTACCATTGTAGCCATTATAAAGGATAATATTGCAACCATTGGATCCATGGTCAGGAGGCTAATAGATGTCCATAGTGAAAAGGCAACCGCAGAATGCCCGCTTGGGAGGCCACCGTATAATGGCTTTCCCTTGCCGAGATAAGCCTTTGTAATAACAACACCGATAATAACCAGGAAAAATGAGACTACAGCCAGATGGCCTGTGTAAGTTTTTGCTGTTTCCAGGGCAAGAGAAAATGGTGCAAAGAGATGTTTAGATAATATTACATAACCCATTATCGCAACACACATGGATGCTATAAGAACGGCTCCGGCAGATATGTCCTTCGTGTTCTTTGCAATTATATTATATTTTTGTTCTATCAAGTTTACAGTTTCTTCAATTGCCGTATTCATCATCTCGGCAAAAAGGAGTATTATTACCGAAATTGCTAATAGAACAAATTCAATAGTTGGCAGATTTAGAAACAGGCTCAGGAGGAGAACTATTGTGGCTATAACAAAGTGATATCTCATATGCCGCTGGGTCTTGGCGGCATAGATAATCCCTTCTGTAGCACAGTTGAGACTCTCCAACCAGTTTTTTGGCGTTATAATATTATTCTTCACTATTTTAGTATTATATACCTTTAAGAAATCTCCTTATTTGTTAGTGAAAAGAGCCTCTTTTCTTCTTTTCTCATCCTTCTGGCCCTGATTCCACCCACTTCATGTTCATGTCCAAGGAGATGAAGTGCCCCATGGATAAGTAGTCCAGTCAATTCCTCGTTCAGACTGATTCCTTTTAGTTCAGCATGTTCATGTGCCCTTTCAACAGATATAGCGATATCACCAATCACAACTTTTTCTTCCATCGGGAAGGAAAGTACATCGGTAGGCCTGTCTTTGCCCAAATAAATTCTGTTTAATTCCCTTATACCTTCATCCTCAGTAAGAAGAATACTAATTTCAGAATTACGAGACCCCAAGTCTTCGAATACCATTCTTAGAACCGCCTTTATCTTTCTTATCCCCACCTTTATCCGCTGACGGTTTAGAATCATTATTTTCAACGGCTTCCTCCTTTGTTATATAGGCAGGTTCAGGATATTCAATCCTCTGATGAAAAATGCCGTCCAGAACCCTGTTAAAGCTCTTTGCTATTGCATTGAGGTCTCTCAGCGTAAGTTCACATTCATCTAACTGTCCATCTATGAAAATTCTGTTTATTATTTTCTGTACCATACCTTGTATCATTGCATCGGTTGGGTCTGGCAGGGTTTTGCTGGCTGCCTCAATTGAATCGGCGAGCATTACAAGCCCGGCTTCTTTTGTCTGGGGTTTTGGCCCAGGATATCTGAAAACTTCTTCCCTAATGGTGTGAATTTCTGGATCATCCTTGGCCTTCTCATAGAAATAGCGGATTAGTGATGTGCCATGGTGTTGTTGTATGACATTTTTGATTTCGTCACCAAGCCTGTATTTATTGGCCATTTCTTCTCCTTCTTTTACATGATTTATAAGTATAAGTGAACTCATATTTGGTGTGAGCTTGTCGTGTTTATTTTAACCTTTCATGTTTTAAGCAAAATAAAGTTGCATCTTTTCTTTTACGATATCGTGATAGTATTCACTGACTCTTGAAAGAAGCGGATTGGCATTAATTGATTCTGCAGCCGCCTCTACCAGACTGCCAATTATTAGTGAGTGATGATATGTGCCAGGTGCCTGCATGGCCAGTTCTTTTAGAAGTGGATGATCCATCCTGGAGAGTTCAAGAAGCTTTATATTTGTTGTGTAACCGAAGGCTATTTCAAATACGGGTGTGAGTCCTGTAACAATTACAGCAGTTATGATACCGCATGCAAAGCCTGCAATTGTGGTAAAAAGTGCTTCTAGTGTAAATATTTCGTTGTTCAATGTAGCTATAGCAACTATAATTAAAGAGTTTACAATACCTAATATAATGCCGGCCTTGAGGATAGTCGACCTCTGAATACAGTGCCGGACTTCCATGGCTGCTACGACTCCTCCTATTAAAAAATATGAAGATATATAGAGATTGCCACCCAGAAATAGTCCTGACAATATACTAGAAACAATAGCAAATACAATTGCCGTCTCCGAATTTATAAAGAGCCTAACCATCATCGCTCCCGCTGCAACTGGGGTGAGATAGACGTAAAAGGATGATGGAATGGCCGGGAAACCTGCTTCCATACTAAGTGCAACAAAGGTTAGAAGTTTGAGCAGTAAGAGGGCGCCTATCAGGATTAAGGCCATAAAAAGAAGATCCCTTGGTTTGGAAGAAAAATTCCGCAAATTATTTTTAGAGAAGCTAAATAAGGTATAAAAGAGTATAAAGGTGAAGAAGAACAAGCCAGGGATAGAAAGGTAAAGGTTGTTAGGTTTAGATTCGGCATTAATAGCATCTATCTTTATCAGTCCTTCTTCTGTAATCCTGTCTCCCTCTCTGACGACGATCTCATCTCTTTTTATGTATATTTCACCAACTGTTATATCAGTAGGTGATTTTATATCTGTTACTGCAATATCATCAACCTTGTATGATGGGTCTAGCAAAGAAGATGTTGGAAAAAAGAGTACAGCAATAAGAGCACAGACTATGATTGCAATCAGTAATCTCTGTGCATATGGCTCTGCAATGAATATCCTTTTTAAGCTTGTTGATAGGTTTTTATATATGTCTTCTTTTAAGAAATTCATATTACCCACAAATTATTCTTTGTTTTCGGCTGTTTCATAGGCCTTGATCACATCCTGAACCAACGGATGCCTAACAACATCCCTCTCGGAAAAGTATATGAACTCGATGCCTTCTACACCTTGAAGGATATTCTGAGATCCAACGAGGCCCGATGGTTTTGCCAGAGGGAGGTCTATCTGCGTTATGTCACCTGTGATAACGGCCTTGGAACTCATTCCCAATCGTGTCAGAAACATCTTCATTTGCTCTGAAGTTGCATTTTGAGCTTCATCCATTATAACAAAGGAGTCGTTTAATGTTCTACCCCTCATAAATGCAAGAGGCGCTACCTCAATAGTATTTCGTTCTATAAGCCTCTGTGCATGTTCAAAGTCTATCATATCCTGAAGCGCGTCATAGAGCGGTCTTAAATATGGATCTACCTTTGCTGCTATGTCTCCAGGCAGAAAGCCTAGCTTTTCGCCGGCTTCAACTGCAGGACGCGTAAGAATTATTCTGTCAACCTCTTTACTTTGTAGTGAGGCAACTGCCATCGCCATAGCCAGATACGTCTTTCCAGTTCCAGCAGGTCCGATGCAGAAGACGATGTCATATTTGCGCATGGCATCTACATATCTTTTTTGTGCAAGGCTTTTAGGTGCTATTGCCTTCTTTTTAAAAGAAACATATATCGTGTCCAGGAATACATCGCTCAAGCGGATGGTTTCATCCTGAGAGAGCATCTTAATTGCATAATCTATGTCAGCGTAATGTAATTGATATCCCTTCTCCACAAGAGAATAAAGCTCTTCTATAATATGTTCTGCAAGTATTATTTTCTCTTCGTTACCTTGGATAGTAACGAGTGCTCCCCTTGTATCTATTTCAACATTTAGCTTCTTTTTAAGTCGCTTGATATTTCCGCCACTTTCACCAAAGAGTCTGACTGCTGTTGAATTATCTTTAAGAGATATTTGTTTAATGCCTTTTTTTGCCAATATTTTATAATTAATATAATTGTTTTTACTGCAAAAAGCGTAAAAACAATGATTACACAGATTACAATCAGATTACACCGATTAAAAACAGTTTCCAGAGGTTTTTACACTGGAAACAAATTTAAGTATTCAATTGTCGATTTTCAATCATCATTCTTCAATCTTCAATATTCAATCGTCAATTATCAAGTGCTATACCGCCATCTGTTTAAATTCAATTTTCTTAAACCAGTTAGGGTCTATATCGCTGAAAATATTATCTCTTTCCTTGCAAAGTTTCAGAAAATTCCAGTCATTCTTTCTGAGTGCACCACCCCTACCAACATGCCTTGCAAGTTCAGCCAACCGTTTAAAGTCTTCGTAATGTCTTACAAGCCTCATCTCTGCGTAATCTTTTGCGGAAAATGTGCTTATAAGAAACTGCCAATCAGAAGATTGTAGTAAAAGTAGCTCTCTTGCTGCCTGTTTAAGGATATCCTGCAGGACATCATTGTCCTTTATATCTGCAAATTCATTAACGATCCTTACCATTTCATCCTCTGCTTCGTATATTCGTTTCCATGTCCACTGGTTTGTGTCATTAAGCCATATCCAGTGATAGCCCCCTTCTCCCCAAGAACCTTCTGGCAGTGTTACTGTTTCACACGGCTTTTCCTTATTCAGGTATTCACTTCCCGTTACCAGCTCTACTTCACCGTCATGGTATAGGGTTTTAATCGTGTGGTAGATCCACTCTGGACCTTCAAACCACCAGTGGCCAAAAAGTTCAGCATCATAAGGTGAGACAATTATACCCTTCTCTCCATAAATATCATAATGGGCTTTTAGTGTATCCTTTACAAGTTTTGTAAAGTGAGACGCATGTTCAGAAAGTTTTGAAAATGCAGAATCTGGCTGATATTCCTCCTTATCTGCAAGATCTGCTTTACTTTCGGTTACTCTCCAATAGTTCAATCCGCTGGGATATTTCTTCTTGTGAAATTCAAGATAGTTGCCGTCACCTGGATAACCTAAATGACCGCTCCACACCTGTGAACTGGTTACAGGATCTCTCGTCAATACAACCGGTCTTTTGTGTCCTTCAGAACCACCAACATAATATGCTTTGTATGGAGACTTCTTAGTATCTTCGGGTAGTGGTTTGTACTGGTCCTTGAAGTGTACCCACAGGTTCTTGAGTGCATCGAATTTATCCAGATAGACGCCTATGGCCTTTCCACCTTTAAGCATGTGGGAATCGGTAAAGAAGTACTCTATCTCATTATCAACGAGAAACTCCTCTATGCCCATTCTAAAATAAGGTTCTTTTTTTTCTCCAATATTTACAGGTGGTCTCCACTTATATGCTGGCCTATAAGCACATTCTGGCAGCCAAATTCCTTTCGGTTTCCTTCCAAAGTGCTTTTTATGAGTTGATACAGCTTGCTTTATCTGTGCCTGAATACTTACATCTCTGGAAAGCAGGGGAAGGTAACCGTGCGTAGCTCCACTCGTTATTATCTCTATATGTCCAGCATTTTGCAGATCGGCATAAGCCTTTATGATATTTTCTTCATAGATTTCTATAAAGTCCTTGCGAACGAGGAAATAAAACTCCTTCCACATCCTGGCAACTTGAGCCAGGTGCTTGTTGCCAATCTTTTCAAATTCAGCCATATCCTTTTCTGCAGAATCAATCCTGTAGTCGAGATATGATTGAAATTGTTCTTTGAAGGACTCGCTGGCAAGCATCTCTGAAAGCACTGGTGTCAAGCCCACTGTAACCTTTGGAGAGATCCCCTCTTCAATAAGACGACGAAATACATTTAGGATTGGGATGTATGTTTCAGCAACCGCCTCATTCAACCAATCTACTCCATGAGGCCATGTGCCATGAGAAAGCACATAAGGGATGTGGGAATGGAGAACAAGAGCGAAAGAGCCTATCTTTGACATTAAACCCCCTTGTATTGTAATTATTCTACTGTTTGCAAACCTTTTATTTTTTAATCAGTATAATCTAATCCCAGATTATGCACGAACGTAGCCCGAAACGTTCAGGTTTCGCTATCTGTGTAAAATCGTTTCCAGTGCAAAAACTCCTGGAAACTGTTTTCAATCGGTGTAATCTGTTTGTAATCTGTGTAATTCAGGCTAAAGCCTGCGACTACGATGATTTGTCCATTTCGTGCACAATCTAGGCTAATATAAATCTGCGAAATCCTTACATTAAAAGCTTATCATAAGGATATTTGTTTTGCAATTCCGTTTAAGGATGGTAAAAAGACATGATTCTTGCCGTAGACAGATAAGATGGGATTAAAACTTCCAGTTTTGTTTTGTTTGCAATCTAGATTTTCTTGATTAAAGGAAGGACATTTTTTACTAGCCTTTCTATCAAGGTTTTGGCATCGCTTAATATGACTTCCCTTTCTTTATTGCTCAAACTGAAAGGCGTGTCATTTATGCAAGAGTCTTTTATTCCATAATCTAACGCCATCTCAGTAAAAGACGCTGGCATTATCTCTACAACCTCTCTACCGCTCATAATCGCCCAGGCAAGGGTCCAGGCCCTAGCCACGTTACTTATATTATACCCACCGCCTCCAAGAGAGACCCATGGAAGCTTAAAGGAATCGAACAACCGCACCATCTTCTCAAAGCCATTGGTTGTGAGGTTCAAGTGGGTTATTGGGTCTGTCCTGAAAGTATCAACACCCAGTTGGGTTACCAGGATATCAGGCTTAAATCTATCGAGGAAGATAGGGACAATATTCTCAAAACCTGTTACAAATATGTCATCGTCAGCTCCAGGTAAAAAAGGAAGATTTATAGAATACCCATATCCCTTATTCATACCTACTTCATCTATGAAACCTGTGCCCGGGAACAGATAATTTCCATTCTCATGTAGTGATATGGTCAATACTCTGTCTGAGTCATAAAAAGCTGTTTGTACGCCATCTCCATGATGGGCGTCTATATCAACATACGCAACACGCATGCCTGACCTTACAAGGTGCTCAATAGCGATTACTGCGTCATTAAAGTAGCAAAAACCAGAAGCCCTTTCTCTCATTGCATGATGCAGCCCTCCGCATATATTGTATGCAATGTATGCATCACCTTTTAAAACAAGCTCGGCAGCCTGTATAGAAGCCCCAACAGAACACAAAGACCAGTCATAGACACCTTTGAATACAGGATTATCTCCGTGACCAAGCGCGAAACGCAGGCCATCTTCTATCGATATAATCCCTTCATTGGCCCCCTTCAGCGCCTTGATATATTCCCCTGCATGGAAGAGCAGAAGCTCGTTTTCGTTGGCCCTTCTTGCCTTGACAAGTTCAGAACCAGTATCAAGAAAACCATAGCTTGTAATAAGTTCGTAGGTGAGTCTGAGCCGCACTGGTTGCATGGGGTGCTCATAACCATAGCTGTACAATCCGAATACATCTGTATATATAAATACAGCCTTCATGATATGTAAAATCTATATTCTAAGAGGATAAATTTCAAGTACAATTTATTGTGGAATTAGGGAAGGGGGACACCTTACTTATTTAAGGAATTAAGTAAGGTGTCCCTAGAACTTGTTGTGGCCATATTTCCAAAAGTGTTGTACATAAGCCAACTATTCTTCGGACTCTGTAGCTGCCCGAGCGCCATTGAAG
>JAUXIU010000173.1 GCA_030620895.1 Deltaproteobacteria bacterium | reverse complement strand
GAAGGCAGAGATGAAGCTCAAAAGACTCCTCGATAGGGGCAAAACACTCAGGGTCTTAGGGAGGGATACTGATCTAACGTTGAGCATAAAAGACAGAAAGGCGATAGCATGTTATGGTGATAGGAATATGCCGGACGGAGAGGTCTTCCTATCGCCTGTAGAGGACTCCGCAGAAGGATATATCTACTACGAAATACCGGCAAGCTATCAGGGTAAGGAGGTCCTCGGGATACGCATGAGATTTAAGAATGGGAAGGTAGTTGATGCCTCCGCAGAAAAGAACGAGGAGTTCCTCATCGCCATGCTCGATACAGACAGGGGGGCAAGATACCTTGGAGAGGTAGGGATAGGTGTAAACTATGGAATAAAGAGGTTTTCAAAGGACATACTCTTCGATGAAAAGATAGGCGGCACAGTACACCTGGCGGTTGGACGTTCATACGAGGAGGCCGGGGGCAAGAACGATTCTGCCATCCACTGGGACATGATAAAGGACTTACGGACTGACGGCACATTATATATCGACGATAGGCCTATACAGAAGAATGGAAGGTTCTTGATTTGAAATACGATTGCATCATAGTCGGGGCAGGGCCTGCCGGCATTTTTGCCGCCCTTGAGCTTACATCCGCAAAAAAAGACATTAAGGTCCTGCTTGTGGAGAAGGGACCAGACCTCCCGGAAAGGGATAGTAAAGAGATATTCCATGGATGGGGCGGTGCAGGCACATTCAGCGACGGGAAGCTGAACCTCTCTAAAGATATCGGCGGTTACCTCAATAAATATATCGGAGATGGGGAACTGGATGAGCTCATCCAGTATGTTGATAACCTCTATGTAAAGTTCGGTGCCCCTGCAGAACTCCACGGCACAGATGAAGAGGAAGTAAAGAGACTTGAAGAGATTGCGGCCAGGAACAGTCTTAGGCTGGTTTCGTTTAAGATAAGGCATCTTGGCACAGACAGGTGCTACTCACTACTCAATAATCTCCGGAAGGAACTGAACGAGAAGATAGAGATCAGGTTCAAAACAGAGATAGAGGATATAATAGAAGATGGTGAGAAGGTTACAGGTATAAGGACAAAAGGTGGTGAGGAGTTCCTTGGAGACTTTATTATCCTCGCCCCTGGCAGGGTTGGTTCACACTGGTTGGAGGGTGTAGTCAGAAGACTCGCCCTTACAACTACCAATAACCCGGTTGATATAGGGGTAAGGGTAGAGGTTCCTGCCTCTATACTAAGGTCTATAACTGATGTGGTACACGAGGCAAAATTCATATATAACTCCAGGAAATTCGATGATCCTGTCAGGACATTCTGCATGAATCCCTATGGAGTCGTTGTAACGGAGAGGCACAGGGACTTCTGCACGGTTAACGGCCACAGCTATTCCACCAAAAAGAGTAATAACACCAACTTTGCCATACTCGTATCCACTACATTCACAGAACCATTCGACGAACCTATCTCGTACGGCCAATATATTGCAAAGCTGGCCAACCTCCTGGGTGAGGGAATACTCGTACAGAGGCTGGGCGACCTCCTCCATGGCAGACGCTCCACACCCGAAAGGATAAATAAAGGGGGGGTAATACCAACACTTAAAGAAGCCACACCGGGAGACCTGTCGTTTGTCATCCCGTATCGATACATTACAGATATCCTTGAAATGCTTGAGATGCTTGACAGGGTTGCACCAGGCATATACTCCACATCTACGCTCCTTTACGGTATAGAGGTCAAGTTCTATTCCATGAAGTTAAAACTCAGCAACAGCCTGGAAACAGGGATCAAGAACCTCTTTGCTGTAGGAGACGGGGCCGGTGTAACAAGGAGCATTATACAGGCATCAGCATCAGGCATCATTGCAGCGAAGGAGATAGCAAAAAGGATTGGATAACATTTCGATAGTCCTCGTAGAGCCCAGGGGGTCAGGGAATATCGGTTCTGTAGCAAGGGCTATGAAGAACACAGGTTTTTCAAGGCTGGTTCTCATAAACCCTGTTGACTATAAGAACAATGAGGCCTACTCGATGGCATGCAAGGCTACCGATATACTTCTAAACAGTGAAGTATTCAATAACTTTAATGAGGCCTTAAAGGGTTCATACCTGGCGGTAGGCACAACAAGGAGGAAAGGGCGGGAGAGGTTTCCCCTCCTGACACTTAAAGAATCAATCCCAAAGATAGTTGCTTCGGCGAAATACAATCAGGTCTCTATTATCTTCGGGAGGGAAGATAAGGGCCTGAAGACCGAGGAGATATCCAAATGTGATATTATATTGGAGATACCAACCCATCCCCTTTCCTCATCTATAAACCTTTCACACGCAGTATTTATAGTCTGCCACAATATCCTCACTGCCTTTACGCCAGAGGAACCATCCTTCAGGCTCGCCCCAAGGGACGAAGTTGAACGGATGCATACTCATATAGAGGAAACACTAAAAGAATTGGGCTATGGAGAGAAGGGAGGGGAATATCTCCTGAGAAATATCATGAGAAACTTCAGAAGACTCTTTGGTAGGACCGGTCTCATGCAGAAAGAGGTTAATATGATTCGCGGCATATGCACACAGATAAAGAACAGTATAAAATAAAAATTCATAATGATAGACACAATAAGAGATAGTGGAAAGGGTGAGGATGATGAGATTCCTTCTTTAAAAGAACTATATAAGGAGGAAGTGCCTGTTGAGAGAATAATTGACGTTTTAAGGGGAAGGTATGGAGATGAAATGTTAAAGAATAAGAAGAAGGGTCATATAAGGAGAGATTTAGGCATATATCTGACAAAGAGCCTGAGTTGGAAGAAGAATATTGAGATTGGTAGGATATTTTGGATAAAGGGTGATGCTGTGAGTCTTTCCCTCAAACAAGCAGAAGAGGCGATTGAAGGCTCAATCGAGGTGAATAGAGAGTTTGAGGAGATTAAGAAAGAATGTCTCAACTAACAATTAAAGGTTTGATAATATGCTATCCTGAAGAGGGAAACAAAAGGGTCGAAGAAATTCTTTTAAAGGCCAAACGGGTATACCTTTGTCAGATAGCAAAAACGGAGTTTGCATCGGCCATTATGAAGAAG
>JAUXIU010000034.1 GCA_030620895.1 Deltaproteobacteria bacterium | reverse complement strand
GAGTCGGGAAAAAACAGGAATTATGAATAATGAATTAGGAATTATGGTTGAAGATTGAAGATTATTAATGGTCAATAATAAAGGTAAAGGTTAAGAGGCCAGTATAGTAGTTGGGTAAAGGTAAAGTAAATAAAGACCAACCACCTAACCCATTGACCAAACCGGTATCTTAACCCTAACCTAATGACTTGCAAAGAATGAATCATGAATTAGGAATTAGGGATAATAAAGGAACCAAAGATAAACAAGATGCCAAAGGATGCAATAAGCCGGATTCTGTAATCCAGACCTGCCCGAAAACAGATAGGACTGGATGACGACCATTTATCTTGCCCCAATGTTGCCATTGGGGTCGAGCGGCCAACCCGTTCCACCCCTCTGCTTAAACAGAGGATAGGGCGAGCAACCCTTAAAGCGGAACCTATTTGGCCTTGCCCCGGAAGGGGGTTACCCAGCTTCCACGGTCACCCGAGGAACTGGTGGGCTCTTACCCCACCGTTTCACCCTTACCAGAAAGACAGCGATAATTGCTGCCCCTCTTCGGCGGTTTCTTTTCTGTGGCCCTGTCCCTATCCCGATACAGAATCGGGACGGTCGCAGTTAACGACCTTCCTGCCCTATGGGGTCCGGACTTTCCTCTCCCATGATATGGAAGCGGCCGTCTGCATCCTTTGGCAATCGAAATTATGCACGAACGTAGCCGAAACCTTTAGATTTCGTTATTTGCTCTATTTCCTACCTACTGTATTTGTTTACATGGTTGCGAGTTACGAGTTACGAGTTACGGGTTACGTGTTTACTTTGTTTACCTGGTTTACCTGGTTTACTTGGTTTACTTTGTTTATATTTATTTGTTTGCCTGCATTACTTTATTTGTCCTGTTTTTAACCATGTAAACCCTACAAACTATGTGAACTATGCAAACAATTTCCTACCTACTACCTACTATAAATGCTCATCTATAGCCATATTGGCGATCCTATCTGCATCCCTGTTGTCACCCCTGTCTATATGTATAATAACATATTCGTGTAAGCCGCTCAATAGACTACACACCTTGGTGTATAGCGGTATAAGCCCCCTATTCTTTACGCCATATTCCCCGTTTATCTGCTTGACCAACAACTCAGAGTCTGAAAATATTTTTACTCTCCCATATCCCATATCGGCAACACCTTTCAGTGCAAGTATAAGCGCCTGATATTCTGCCACATTATTGGTAGTTACACCCAGATATCTCTTGAATCTCTTTATCACATTTCCCTTCTCATCTTTTATAATAGCCCCGGCCCCTGCAGCACCCGGATTTCCCCTGGATGCACCGTCTACATATAGATGCAGGCATTTCATACTTTTTTTGGAACCGGAATGTGCCTTCAGGGCCCTTGATGCATCTTCTAATATTTTACCGGCATCTGACCTCGATATATGGGCATCTTCCATAGCCTTAGTCACATCGAGACTCTGAGACAGTGCTTGAAGGAATCTGTATTTAGAATCATCTTTCACTTTCAAACCTGCTTAATAGTTTAGCGCCAGCTCTCATAATACCATGCTCTTATCGAAGGCCAATTGTTATTATACACAACGTCATAAATAGATGCGCATACAGAGTGTCAGAACAAAGCAGACCAAGGCGCAACGAAGACGAGGAGGGAGGTGTACTTTATAGTACGCCGTAACGACAAGCCGAGGAGCCGGGGCACCCACACGAAGTGTGGGTCGGGTATGCAAAGTCAAGATGCACCGCCCACAGGGCGGTGCATCTTGACAGCAAGGAAGTTTCCATTACCCTAGCACGCCTTGAGCAAGCCTACAAGGCAGGGCTTACGGCGCGCATCCTGTTGTGACGCTCTGTATAGCTAAACGCTTATTCTTTTATCTACGTATAGTATACGGTGACAGTGGGGACAGACGATAAGTTCATCAGGACCCCTTCTAAGCTGGATATAAAGTTGAGGGGGGATACTCATATGACAACCCTGACATGTGCCATCTCTTGCAACTACTAAACCTGTACCATTTCTCTTGTCTTTAATTAACTCGTATCTTCTTAGGATATCAGGTGACACCTTAGCAACAATAGCATCTCTTTCAGTCTTTTTCTCGGCAAGAACCTTTTCCCACTCAGCAGTCAATTGATTCATCTCTGCCTCAATAGCCCCACACTCTTCATTCTTTTGCCTCAGTCTCTCTTTAGTGTTATCCAATTCATCACACTTCGTCTCAAGTAGCTTTCCAATCCTCACAACCTCTCTGGTCATCTCTGTCTTTTTCTTGGTCGCAGTATTTACCTCTTTCCCTATTGCCTTGTATTGCTTTTCGTTCTTTATATCTTTAAGGCGTTCCTCATTTTTTTTTATCTTTTCATCCCATACAGTAACTTCGCTCTCCGTAGCAGCCCTTTGTCTTTCCAGCTCATCTTTTACTGCTAACATTGAATCAACCTCCGCTTCTAGTCTAGAAACTTCCTCATCTATCAGCTCTTTCTTCTTGGGATAACTCTCCCTCTCCTTCCCTATCCTGGTAACTTCAATATCTATCTCCTGTATCTTTTCTAATAGGGAAAGTTGTGTTTGCAAGGAATTTTTCACCCTAAGAAGTTCAATCCTTGGTGGGCCCACCTGGACTCGAACCAGGGACCAACCGGTTATGAGCCGGTGGCTCTTCCAACTGAGCTATGGGCCCAAGATTTCAAATCTTTAGATTTTTGCATAGCATACTGTTCAAGTCAAGAGATAATGCTACTTCTTTACAAGGCGGGACTCCGCCCCAGATCTTATTAGGCTGGCCTCCTTCAAACGACCGGCCTCTTCTAACTGTCTTATAAGTTTGACCGTATCTTCCCTGAGTTTTCCAGAAGATATAACCTTCTTGCAGCAATCCTTCAGTATCTTCTCCGGAGCATCCTTTATTTCATCATTCTCTTCGACGGCAGTCCTGATTAAACGATTTTTCACATCTTCGTTAAGACCAGCATCCACAAAGGATGATACATCTATCTTCCCGGCCTCTTCCTTTATAAGACCCATCACATGTTTGGCGGCATCCTTCAATACTGCATTCCTGAAACGGTCTATGGCAACATCTACCATATTATCATAAAGCTCAGGATGAAGAATGAGGACTTTCAGTATCTTCTCCTCAGCCCTTGTGAAATCCTTCATCCCAACAGATTCATACGCTTTATGATGTCCGGCCGCCCTACCAACAGTCTCCTTGATTGCGGTATAGACAATATCAATCCCTATCCCCAGTGCACTGGAGGCCATCTCCGCATAATGCCCCTTCTCCGTAATATTGCTGATCTTTCTCAGGTATGGGATAACTTCTTCCATATAAGCTACCTTTCCAGCAGCAGTCTTTATATCAAACCTTTGTTTTAAATCTTTCAGAAAGAACTCCATAAGAGGCTCTGCTTGGGCAATAGTTTTATCCATACTACCTGGACCTTCCTTTGCGATGAACTCGTCTGGATCCATACCAGTCGGGATAAAGACAGCCTTTGAAGGTATATTCTCATCAAGAAATAGATTGAGCCCCCGTATCGCGGCCTTTCGGCCCGCTTCATCGGCGTCGAATAGTGTATATACCTCTTTTGCACAACCCTTTAGTTTCTTTAGATGCCCGCTGGTAAGGGCCGTTCCCATTGTTGCAGTACAATTTTTAAAACCATTGCGATGGAGTGCAATAAGATCAAAATAGCCTTCTACAATAAGGACAAAACCCTTACGTGCAATATCCTGCCTTGCCTGAAACAGACCATAGAGCGTCTCTCCCTTTCTGAATAAAGGAGCGTCAGGTGAATTTAGATATTTGGGTTCTCTGCCACTCAAACTTCTGCCACCAAAAGCTATAACCCTCCCGCCTGTATCCAGTATGGGGAATATTATCCTTTCCCTAAACCTGTCATAATAACCACCTTCCTTTTTGATGATAAGCCCAACTTCCAAGGCTACATCAAGCGGAATCTCCTTGCTGGAAAGAAATTTAATCAGCCCGTCCCACAATGATGGTGCATAACCCAATTTAAAGTCCTTGGTAGTCCTCTCATCAAGCCCCCGCCTCTTGAGATACTCCCTTGCCTCCTTACCACCCCGCCCTAAAAGCTGTATTTGGAAGTAGTCCGCGGCAACCCTGTTTGCCTCAAACATCTTTTCTCTATGCCCATCATTTGAATAGCCCTTTTTTTCCTTTGGTATATGTACACCAGTCCTCCTTGCGAGTACCCTGACAGCTTCGGGAAAGGAGAGGTTCTCATGCTTCATGAGGAAGGCAAAGACATTTCCTTTAGCGTTACAACCAAAACAGTAAAATATTTTCTTTTCTTCACTTACTGTAAACGAAGGTGTCTTCTCAGAATGGAATGGGCAGAGGCCTATGTGGTTAGCGCCTCTCTTCTTTAGCATAATGTGTTCAGATATGATATCTACTATGCTTACCCTTAAGCGTATCTCTTCTATCTTTTCTTGAGGTATCATGGGTTAAAGAATCATGACTGATAGGTTGTAGCTTTTTAGGTGGTAGCTGGTTAGCAAATCTGAATCATAAATTATTAATAAAAAACCGTCGTTCGTGATTCGTGAATCGTGAATCGAAACCCGAACCACGATGCACGATTAACGAATATTGACTAAACTGGCATACGAACCTTAACCTAACAACTCAACCAATAATCCACAGATATATTTTCAATATGTATCTGCTAAATCAACTTAAACATGAAAGAGGATAGATTAATGTTTTCTTTCAATCCTTCTGAAACCAGAACAAGGGATTACATCGACACCATCTAGGATACTATCCAGCAGAAGATTCAACCCAAGGTTATCACTGGCAATGTGTCCGGCAATCACAACATTTATATGATGCTTCTCGGCCTCCTTCCTGTGATCCTCACTTAAATGCATGCCAACCACAGTACCCACACCTGCGCGAGATAAGTTTTCGAAGGCCTTCTTACTCCCACCCGTTCCGCCAGTCATATCCACGAATATCCTACCGACCTTCCTTTTTTCTGAACCTACGATAACCTTCAATGCCGCCTTCTCCCTCGCCGCCTCTTCATATTCAGGTAACTCCCTCAGGATTTCTATTATATCTGAAATACTATCGGGTCTTCTCTCATCAAGAAGTTGCTGAAGATAGGCTGCAACTATGTTGTCTGCAGGTGTGTGGAGGCACATGAAAGGTAAATCCAGAAGCCTGGCTGCATCTACAGCCCTCGTATGATTAATGGGTAGAATTTTTCTTTCGACCTCCTTAATTCTACCCTCCATTATATCCTCAGCCACATTTATAGGAACACCATGCTTCATCAGTATATCAGACTGCATCCCCATAACCTCGTATAGTCCAGCCATAGCCCTGCCTTCTGGATGATGTGCTATCATGAGATCTATCTGTATACCCCTCTCCCTCAGTCTATCCGCCAGGAGGACCTCACCCACCTCTATATCTATACCGAGAAGTACTTTCTCAACATCCCTGTCAGGAGAGCCATAGAGAATACGGGTGTCAGAATATGGATTGACGAGGGATTCCATATCGAAGTCTCTCCTCTCCTTCTCCTTGAGATCCTCGAAGTCACTTTTCTTCCTCTTCAATACACTGTTAACCTCTTCTTTGCCCCTTGGGTCCAGTTCGATGCCCCGTCTTACTGCCTTCTCATATATATCACCGAGCTTCATATTTTCCTCCAGCGCTTAATATCTCTCTGACTATATCACTCACCATCTTCCCCTCTGCTCTGCCAGCAACTTTGGAAATCGCCTCTTTCATCACCATCCCCATATCCTTCATCCCCGAGGCACCTGTATCTTTGATCAACTCTTTAACAATATCGACTACCTCGTCCTGCGATAGCTGTGGCGGTAAAAACGATGAGAGGATACTAAGCTCCTCTTCTTCCCTGTCGACCAAATCCTGTCTGTTCCCCAGTTTAAACTGTTCTATTGACTCCCGTCTCTGCCTGATCATAGAGGAAATCACCTGAAAGACCTCTTCATCACGCAACTCCCTTTTCAAATCTATCTCTCTATTCTTTATAGCTGATATGAGAAGCCTTATTGTAGAAAGCCTCGTTCTATCCCTGGACTTGGTTGCTTTTACCAATTCCCCTTTGAGCTCTTCCCTTAGAGACATTTAAATTACCCCCGAAGGCCTATGCCCCCTTCTTAAGTTCTATAAGAACGAGTTTAACAATTACCTTGAGTGATTCAAAGACCCCGATCCCCCGTGGTGCGGCAGCCTCGAAATCTGGAACCCCATCTACATTTAATAACTTCTTTAATTCAGAGATGGGCACAATATTAGGCAGATCTCTCTTGTTATACTGTAATACATAAGGTATATTGTTTAGGTTATATCCCTGTTCTTCAAGATTTACCTTCATATTCTCAAAACTCTCTATATTAGCATCCATTCTATCGAGCTGAGAGTCACACACAAACACAATACCGTCAACGCCCTTCAGTATCAGTTTCCTGGAGGCATCATAGAATATCTGCCCCGGCACGGTATAAAGATGGAACCGTGTTTTAAAACCCTTTATATCTCCCAGCAAAAGTGGGAGAAAATCAAAGAATAGAGTCCTCTCCGTCTCTGTAGCAAGGGATATCATCTTACCCTTCGATTCAGGCTTTATCTTTCTATAGATAAACTGAAGGTTTGTTGTCTTGCCACATAAGCCAGGACCATAATAAACAATCTTACAATTTATCTCTCTTGACGCATAGTTTATAAAGGACATTTAAAGATTTTCTCCGGAGATCCTATTGAAAAAGTTTCTCAATATCGTCATCTGTTATTTCGGTAAGGAGGTTCTCTTTTGAAGATAGTGTCTCGGAGGCTCTTGTAACAAGCCTTTTCAGGATGGCATTAAGCTCTTTACTGGTCCTCCTAACCCTTAATCGTACGAGCCCAAGAGAGGACCTATCATTAAAAATAACAACAAGGATTAACCTCTGACCCACTATGGAGATATGTATATTATCCTTC
Organism: Deltaproteobacteria bacterium; assembly: GCA_030620895.1. Classification (GTDB taxonomy): domain Bacteria; phylum Desulfobacterota; class GWC2-55-46; order S146-70; family JAUXIU01; genus JAUXIU01. The sequence goes on along the minus strand of JAUXIU010000034.1, from coordinate 1,633 downwards.
TCACCCTCATGGAAGAGGATGGAAAACTCCTTTTCACCGATAAGCTTGGCCAATCCCCCCGTCGCCGCGATGTTGCCGGCCGTCAATGTTGCAAGCGATGTGGTATCTATATCCTTTACCTCTCCACTAGAGGTTATAAGCTGTCCATCCTTGTCTATAAGAAAAACCACTTTTGCATCAGCATCCAGATAGAGTCTTTTTATGACCTCTGTTATCTGCTTAAGCTCTTCATCGAATATGACAAGTGAACCCAATGGCATAGAACAATCATGAAAAAATCATGAATTACGAATTATGTTTCCAGTGCAAAAACCCCCTGGAAACTGATTATTCACCCCGTTAAATAATAACCTTTACTTTTTTATGTTCTTGCTAAATACATGTAATAGTTGTATCAAGTGACGTCTTGTCTTTTTTCTTATATTTAACGGGGCAAGCCGATTTTTAAAAGATTACACAGATTTTTAACCGCTTGTTTTTACGCTTTTTGCAGTAAAAACAATTATGAATAAAATGCAGGGAACATACTATACATACTTTCCGTCCAGAGCAAGGAGCCTCTCCCACTCCATATCTATCCTCTCCTGGGATTCCTTCAAAATAGCCTCATTCCCGGGTTTAAAAAGATGTTTGAACCTCCCCTGCATTTTAAGCCATTCAACTATTGGTTTTTTTTCTTTCGGTTTATAGTTGACCTTCAATAGACCATCCTCAACCTCGTATAGTGGCCAATAGCAGGTCTCCACAGCCAGCTTTGCATGTTTCATAGACTCCTCGGGTTTGGTATACCAACCCAGCGGACATGGTGATACTATATTTAAAAAAGTTGGACCTTCTATCTTAAGTGCCTTCTCCGCCTTTTTTGAGAGGTCAGCCCAGTTATGAGGCGATGCCTGGGCCGCATAAGGAATATTATGGGCAATTACTATCTTTGTAAGATCCTTTCGCCACTGCTGTTTCCCAGATATAACATCACCAGCCGGCGAGGTTGTCGTACTTGCCCCGAAAGGTGTGGCACTGGAGCGTTGAATACCTGTATTCATATAGGCCCCATTGTCATAACAGACATAAAGGAAATTATGCCCTCTCTCTAAAGCACCTGACAGGGCTTGAAAGCCAATATCATAGGTACCGCCATCACCGCCAAAAGCAATAAACTTTATATCCTTACCGATCTTACCTCTCTTCTTTAATGCCTTGTATGCGGCCTCGACGCCGCTTATGGTGGCAGCGGCATTCTCAAATGCAGAGTGTATCCACGGTATACGCCATGCTGTATAAGGGTAGATACTCGTACCTACCTCCAAACACCCCGTGGACGTAGTTGCAACAATACCTGCGTCGGTAGACCTGAGGATTAACCTGACAATGGGTGGTATGCCGCACCCCGCACATAGCCTATGCCCGCCTGAAAATAGCTCTTCTTTCTCTGCAAGCTGCTTTAATGTAGCCATTAATACCTCACTTCAATCGTGTATCGTGGTTCGTTTATCGTGGATCGATTTACGATACACTATACACTATCTATGGACGACGGTTTTTTCAATCTTCATTCGTCAATCGTCAATTTATTTAATTCGTCAATCTTCAATCATCAATCTTCAATTGTCTCTTTATTCCCTCACTGTTATAT
>JAUXIU010000105.1 GCA_030620895.1 Deltaproteobacteria bacterium | reverse complement strand
TATGGAAAAACCATTGTAGACGCAGGCTTTAGCCTGCAGGGGGACTGTCCCTAGAAAGCTAATTTTACGCAAATAGCGAAACCTAAAGGTTTCGGCTACGTTCGTGCATAATTTGGGATTATTACTCATACCTCAGGGCATCAATCGGGTCCATAAAAGAGGCTTTTCTGGCAGGATAAAGTCCGAAGACAATACCTATGAGAACGGAGAATAAGAAGGCAAGCAAAACCGAGAATGGGGTAATGATGGTATTCCAGTTGGCAAAATAGGAAACTCCATGAGAAATAAAGATTCCAAATAATATACCAATTATACCGCCTATAAAGGTTATCACCAATGCCTCTATTAAAAACTGGCGGAGTATGTCCCTTCTCCTTGCGCCTACTGCCATGCGGATACCGATTTCACGAGTCCTCTCGGTAACAGATACAAGCATTATATTCATAACCCCTATACCACCTACAAGCAGGGAGACGGCTGCAATACCACCAAGAAGGATTGTGAATGTCTGACTTGTCTCTCTAAGGGCAGTAATAAATTCCGAATAGTCTCTGATATTGAAATCAGCCTCCACGCCCTCAGGTATGCGGTGTTTTATCATCAGAAGCCTATTTACAGACTCTTTCACTTCTTTAATGTAATCAGTACTCTCAACCTGAACATAGATGTTGTCAATATAATACTGCCTGAAAAGGCGTTTCTGTGAGGTGGTAATGGGTATGAATACCTGATCATCAGGATCCCTCCAGGATGTCTGGCCTTTTGTCTCCATAACTCCGATGACCAGGAAGTTTACACCTTTAATCTTGATGTAGTTGCCGATAGCGACACCTTCACCAAAGAGTTCTTGTTTTACAGTAGTCCCCAGAGCAACTATCTTCCTCATTAACTTGATATCTTTTTCATTAAAGAATTGTCCGGTGGCTACCGGGAAATTATTCACTTCTGTAAAGTCAGGTACAGTTCCTGTAACAGAGGTGGTGGCGTTTTTGTTTGCGTATTTTACCTGAGCCATATTCCTGACCTGAGGAGCAACCAACATTACATGGGGTATCTCTTTTTTAATGGCCTCTGCATCTTCTATGGTAAGGGTCTCAACGGACCCTGTTCTGATATGGCCTATGCGCGCAGCACCGGGTCTTACCCTGAGGAGGTTTGTTCCAAATCTCTGAATTGATTCAGTAACCTGCTTTTTAGCACCTTCACCTATTGATATCATGGCGATTACAGCCCCCACACCAATTATTATCCCTAGCATGGTAAGGAAAGACCTCATTTTGTTGGCCATAATGCTCCTTAGAGCAACCTTTATTACCTTCCACAATAACATCTCTAATTCTCCCTGGATGTATCTCTCTGTATAGACCCGTCACGGATATAAATGATCCTTCGACACATACTGGCTATCTCCTCCTCATGAGTTACTATTACTACAGTAGAACCTCTTTCATTCAACCACTTAAAAAGCTCTATTATCTCTTCTCCTGTTCGGGTATCAAGGTTTCCTGTTGGCTCGTCTGCCAGAATTATAGCAGGATCAAGAACAATAGCCCTGGCAATGGCAACCCTCTGACATTCTCCACCAGAGAGTTCATTTGGTCTGTGGTCTGCACGGTGGGTTAATCCGACTTCTCCCAATGACTTAAGTGCCTTTTCTCTCGTATCAACTAAACCAGCATAAAGCAGTGGAAGTTCTACATTTTCAAGTGCTGTATGTCGGCTTAGGAGGTTAAATGTCTGGAATACAAAACCAATCTTCTGGTTCCTGACTCTGGCAAGTTCGTCCTCCTGCAACTCTCCTACATCAAACTCATCAAGCATGTAGCTGCCTTCTGTAGGTCGATCAAGACAGCCAAGGATGTTCATAAGGGTGGTCTTTCCGCTGCCTGAAGGTCCCCTAATAGCAATAAACTCCCCTTTCTCTATAGTAAGGGTTACACCTCTAAGTGCTTGAACCTTCAGTTTCCCGATTATATAGGTCTTCTTTACATTGCTAACTTCGATCATTTATCTTTTCCTGCCGAAAAACCGTAAACCTCTCCTCAAATTCCTTGAACGGTCTGATGTCAGCATCTTATTTTCCATTCCTGAAATGATGACCTCTTCGCCTTCTTTAACATCACCTTCAATTTCCGTAAAAATCCCGTCACTCTTACCTACTCTTACAGGGCTCCACGTTGGTTTCTCTTCTATGAATTTATAGACCCCCTTGTCATCTCCCTTTATCCTTACTGCCTCGGAAGGTACAAGTAAGACACCTTTTCTCAGGTCTATGAGTATCTCTGCATTCGCGGTCATCATAGGCTTTAGCAATGTCGTATCTTTGTCCTCTACTTCTATGGTTACGTCAAATATAGTAATGGTACTCTCCACTCTACCTTTAGGTGCAATCCGCAACACGTTTCCTATAAAGGTCTTCCCGAGGTAGGCATCTACAGTAATTGTTGCCGCCTGGTCAGGTTTGACTCTGCCAATATCAGTTTCATCTACCATAGCCACAATATACATCCTGTTTAGGTCAGCCATGGTGAATAAAGGTGTGCCTTCTGAGACCGAAGAGGTTGTAGAGGCTATCACCTGTCCTTCTTCCACATACTTCTTAAGGATAGTGCCGCTTAAGGGTGCCTTTATCTCGGTATCCTTAAGGCGGTCCTTTGCCTCCTTTAGTGTCTCTCTGGCGCGGATAAGTTCGGCTTCAGCAATTTTTACATCGCTCCCTGCCTTTTCAGCGGCAATAATGGCATCATCTAAAGCCTGTCTGGATATGACCTTGTCCTCAAAAAGACTATTCTGTCTCCTTAGACGAAGCTTCTCATCTCTTAAGGTGATTTTTGCCTTTTCCAGACCGGCTTCAGCGATAAGTAGATTTGCATTTGCCTGATTCACCCTTGACCTCTCGGTTTCCGGGTCAAGTTTCACCGCCGCTTCCCCCTTATTTAAATTGTCACCTTCTTCAAAGGGAAAACTGACTATCTCGCCTCCTGCCTTTGATTTTACTTCTACCTCTACATAGGGTGTAATTATTCCTGTAGCTGCAACGGTGAGCCTCAGGTCACCCCTTTTTATGACTGCTGTCTTGAGTTTTTCTAGATCGTTTTGAGCCTTGTTTGACCTGAAAAAGTAAAAGAAAGCAGAAAGAATTATTATACCTATAAAGACCCACACCAATTTCTTCATTGATACAACTTACCTCCTGGCTATCCTGGTGGTATATTCAGTGAGTTTTATGCCTTCCTCTTGTAAGACTGTACCCTTCACTCGCGAAAGCTCTACCAGAGATTTAATGTAATCTATAATGGCGCTGATTTCTCGAGATTTGGCCTCTGTCAAATCTTCCTGAAATTGGAGGACATTGTGGCTGGTTGAAAGCCCTGCCCTTAGTTTCAGTTCCTCTGCCCTTAATGACTCTTCTGCCAGTCGTTTCGAAATCTTTGTAGCCTCAATACGTTGCTTATTTGTCTCTAACTCATTTATGGCATTATCTATCTCAACCAGAATCTCCTGTTCCAACTTCTTAAGATTCAAGAGTGCCTGCCTTGCCTCCATTTGTGCAATTCTCAGGTCTCCTTTTGATGAACGGTTGCCAAGGGGAAACGTTACCACAACACCCAATGTCCATTCAGGGTTGTCATCCATGTCCCTTAAAGAGTCCCCAAAGCTGTTACCCAGCCCGTTAAAACCATAGCTCGCCTCCAAATCTACACCGGGAAATTTCTGGTTTCTAGCATACTGAATGGTAATATCATTTTTTTTAATCTCGGTCTTCATCTTCTGGTAATCAGGGCGGTATTCAAGCCCCTCTCTCACACTTTCCTCAAAATCAGGGATAAAAGACACAACAACAGGGGTGTCTGTAAGCACTATCTCTACATTCCTCAGTGCGTATATATCGCTGGAGATTAATCTTTTTAAGGTATTCTCCCTCTCCCTTACTACCTTCTGGGCTATGATGACATCCTCCTTCCTCGAGGCCATACCTGCCTCTGCCTGAGTTACTTCCAGTGGAGATATAACCTCTGCTTTCAGTTTTTTACGATTTAAATTTAAAAGAGATTCAGCGAGTTTTAAAGATTCCTCCTTCACCTTCAGCTCCTCAATAGCAAGGGTCATATCCCAGTATGCCTTTTTAAACTTGGCCACAGTTTCAATGATGTGTTCTTTTAATTCACTGACGGAGATGTCTCTATTTTTTTGTGCGATATATATACTAAAACGATTTGTATCATACCCAAAGTTCTTAAAAAGTGGCTGAGTTATTCTTATACCTGCAAATGAGTCATACTCGGCCTGAAACTGGTTAAAGGTGTTTTCTATCCAGATATCTTCAAACTCTATGGAGTATTCAGTACCAAAAGGAGACTTGCCAGATATGCCAGTGCTTAAGCTGTATGCCTCTGATTTAGTAGTTCTCCTACCACCTGCAGCCACAGAAGAACGGGTGCTAAGGGGTGTGGCAGAATCCTCCCGCATAAAAGAGCCTGAAAACAATGGATCGAATATACCTCTCTCTCTATCAATCCTCATTTTTTCAACCTGAGGGGCTATCCTCTGGATAGCGATGTCCAGATTTT
>JAUXIU010000155.1 GCA_030620895.1 Deltaproteobacteria bacterium | reverse complement strand
CTTACAGAATCGTTCACATCCTCAACTGGTTTTGCCTTCGTTCTGAGGAATGGGTCTGGATATGTAAGTATATTTAATATGGACACTTTCATAATTATAATACAAAAATCGATATTTCTCAAAAATATATAATAGGGACACATCCCATTAAAATGGGGGTAGCCCATTTTTCTTTGAGTCTATCTCTTATCATTTCTGTCATTTTAATGGGATGTGTCCCTATTTTCCACTTTCAATTCATCCCCACCGGATCCACATCCACCGAAAGTACTGTGCCTTGATACCTCCCTTTATCAAAGGCCGCCCTTGTTTTTATCACAAAATCATGCAACTCCCTTATATTTTCCCCCTTTATAAGCATCTGCCACCTGTACTTTCCCTTAAGCCTGGCAAGAAAAGCCGGTGCCGGCCCCAGAATACTTATTCCTTTCGCGCCTTTCTTTAAAAACCCTTCTGCAACCTTCCTCAAGGCAGTAATGGCCTCTACAACACGCTCCTCCTTGTTACCTTCGACCCTCAGACATACAATCCTCGAAAAAGGTGGATATACCACCTCTTTTCTCATAACAATCTCATCTTTAAAGAACCCCTCATAGTCATGTTCCTTTGCCTTTTTAAAACACTGGTTCTCCGGGTCATATGTCTGTATAATCACCTTTCCGCTCTGCTTTCCTCTCCCAGACCTGCCCCCTGCCTGGGTTATAATCTGGAAAGTTCTTTCAGAGCCTCTAAAATCCGGTATACCAACCGATGTATCGCCGGATATTATCCCTACAAGTGTAACACTCGGAAAATGATGTCCTTTTGCAATCATTTGTGTACCGATAAGTATATCCACATCCCTCTTTTCAACGGCATCTATAATCCTGGAATGACTGCCCTTCTTTCTAGTTGTGTCACTATCCATCCTTGCAACCCTCGCCCCAGGGAAGAACCTTCTTACCTCATCCTCTACCCTCTCAGTTCCGAGACCTATATCCACAAGGCTATATCCTCTACAATCGGGGCAGGTATCAGGAATAGGCAAGGAAAAGTCACAGTAGTGGCAGAGCAATATTCTGCGCTTCTTATGCATGGTTAAGGATACACTGCAGTTGCGGCATCTAAATGTATAACCACACTCCTTACAAAGGAGGAAGCTGGAAAAACCACGACGGTTTAGAAAGAGCATGACCTGATTCCCTTTAGCTAATGCCTCCTCCATCTCCATCTTAAGTCTCTCAGATATAACACCGTTCTCTGCTCTCTTTACTTGCCTCCTCTTTCGCATGTCAACGATATCTATAATGGGCATCGGTCTATTCTCTACTCTCTTAGTCAGATGTATTGCCTTAATCTTTCCTATCTTCGAATTGTAAAATGCCTCTATTGAAGGCGTAGCCGATCCAAGAACAACAGTCAATCCAAATGACTTACCCATCATCAAAGCCACATCTCTTGCGTTATATCTGACACCATCCTCCTGTTTGTATGACCTCTCGTGTTCCTCATCTACAATAATCAATCCCGGGTTCTTAAGCGGGGCAAAGAGGGCAGACCTTGCACCTACAACAATATCTATATCACCATCTCTTATCCTTCTCCATTGATCAAACCTCTCACCCTCCGATAGGCCACTATGCATTATAGCCACCCTGCCAGGAAAGATATGAGAGAGGTATCCTGCCGGCCATGGCGTAAGTGATATCTCAGGCACAAGGAATATCACCCCCTTTCCAGAAGCCAGCACCTCCTCGATTGCCTTTATATAGACGAGGGTCTTTCCGCTACCCGTAACACCGTAGAGCAAAAAAGATGCAAACCTTCTGTTCTTTATGGCTGAGATAATCTCTCTTACAGCTGCTTTTTGTTCCTTGTTTGGTTCATGGGTGGTCGGCTTTCTCTGAATAGATGCAAAGGGGTCCCTTTCAACCTCCCTCTTTGATATTACAACAAGCCGTTTTTCTTCAAGCCTCTTCAAAGGCTGATCAATACCACCCAATTTCTTTCTCAAAACCTTAACGGATGTCTCTCCGTTCTCGATGAGGCAAGAGATAATCTTCGCCTGTATTGGTGCTTTCTTCCTAAGGTCCTCGGCATTTACATCTTCTCCCGATACGGTTACAAACCTCTCAATCCTGGGACCACTTCCACCTTTTAGCTGTAATTCCTCCCTTATAAGCCCCCTTCTTAAAAGATCATTAACAAGACTGTAAGTAGCATGCCTCTTAAACCTTTTAATCAATGCAGCTAGTGATACCCCCCCCTCAGCAGCTCTGAGAAGGTTACCAGACACCTCTTTTTCATGATCCAGCATCTTTTTTCCCTCATCGGTCAGGTAAAAGTGGCGTCTGCTCTTTATATTTATATAGCCTGGGCATGCCAGGCCTAGAACTTCGCCCAATGGTGCGAGGTAATAGGATGATATCCATTTAAAGAACTTTAAGCGCTTATCATCAAACAGGGGTTCTTCATCAAGGACATCTACTATATCCTTTACACCATCTATATCAGGCTTCCTCTTGAACCCTGCCGTATAGCCTGTAACAAACCCCCTTCTAAAAGGCACGAGCACCCGTTTGCCGATATCCGCCTGCCCAGAGAGCGCATCAGGCACACTGTACGTAAAGAGCTTATCTATTGGAAGCTCTATGGCAACATCTATAAACAATTTTTGTGGCATAATAGACTCATCTTTCCAGTTCAAAAACCACTAAAAGATTGAAGATTGAAGAATAAAAAACCGTCGTTCGTGATTCGTGGTTAGTGATTCGATTAACGATTCACGATTCACGATTAACGAATCCGGATTTCGATATTACAAAATAATCTGTATAATCATTTTTTATTTTTCTTGATTTTACCTGGAATATATTTAAAAATCTATAGAACAAATACGTTTCTTCAACAAAGAGCTTATTTATCATGGAGATGTCAAGTTCATAGGAGATAGTCCAAATTTTCGTTATTGTCGTTCGTCGTTCATGATGCGTAGTTCGCAATACGCATCATGCAATACGCAATACGAACAAAGGGAGGATTGATAATGCCAAAACGGCAATCACAGTTTGAACACGACTGTTTACTGGAGATGCTCGCAGAGGGACTCTATGGACAGAAACTGACCGATGTGAAGGCAGACCTCGATGGGTTTCATAAGCCTTTTAGTATAACACTACCTGGCATGGATGAAGGAGACACGCCTGATGCAACCGCATTCGGCACACAACTCCAAATATATGAGGTTGAGACGGCCGACTCCATTAACGATAAACATACAGAGGATCAGTGGAGGCTATTTGCAACATATGCCCTGGAGAATAATGCGATCTTCCATGTGGTCGTGCCACCTATGTGTATGGGGGACGCGAGGCGAAGGCTTAAAGAACTCTCTATCGAAGCAAAGG
>JAUXIU010000010.1 GCA_030620895.1 Deltaproteobacteria bacterium | reverse complement strand
TACGGTCACATTTTTTTTAGTAACATCAACCATCTTTGCCTTTCCTGCCTTATCTATGTGTGTAAGTTTAGCCATATGCTAAATTCTAATGAAGATTGGTTAATTCGTTAAGTTAGAGTTATGATGCTAATTTGGTCAATTCAAGTCACAGGAATTAGCTTTTTAGCTTCTTAAGTCACAGGAATTAAGAGTTAAGAATTAGGAACTATGGATTCTTTCTTTTAGATTGACACATAATTCATTATTCCTGATTCATAATTCAGATTTGCTGATAAGCTACAACCTAAAAAGCTAAAGAAAGGAATGGCTTTGAAAAAGACACATTTCGGTAACAAATTAATCCCTGAAGAGGAAAAGAGAGAGAGGGTAAAGGATATCTTTACATCAGTTGCCCATAAGTATGACCTCATGAACGACCTCATGAGTTTCGGTACGCACAGGCTCTGGAAGAGGTTTGTCATAGAGAAGACGGGTCTTAGACATGGGGAGTCTGCTATAGATGTGGCGGGTGGGACAGCAGATCTTGCGATGTTGATGGCCAGAAAGGTCGGTAAAGATGGAAGGATCGTTGTCTATGACATAAACATGGAGATGGTTGAAATTGGCAGGGACAAGTGTATAGACAGAGGTTTTGTCAAAAATATAGAGTTTGTTCAGGGTGATGCGGAGGCGATAGGATTTGATGACAATACCTTTCACTGTGCCACAATAGGTTTTGGGATAAGAAATGTAACACACCTTGAGACGGCACTCAGGGAGTTGATGCGTGTCGTAAAACCGGGCGGCCGTATTGTATGTCTCGAATTTTCCCATCCTACATCGAAGTTATTTGGCAAGCTATACGATATCTATTCATTCAAGATAATACCTGAGATAGGCAATCTGGTAACAGGCAACAGGGAGGCATACACATATCTCCCGGAGTCCATAAGGAAGTTCCCTTCCCAGGAAGAGTTTAAAAAGATGATGGAAAACATCGGACTTTTCAGGGTTAGGTATTACAACCTCTTTAATGGCATTGCAGCAGTGCATATAGGGATAAAGGTATGAGGTCTGTAGCTAGAATTCAGATATCAGAGTATAAAGAAATGTTTAAGAGAAAGGCATTAAAGGCGGTAAGCCAGCCTATGCGTCTCATCCCACATTGGATAGATACAATAGGGGCGGGTGTCTTAATCTCCGCAATAATGGATAAAAACCCTGCGTTTAAAGAGAAGTTTGCGCAACTGGATGGTAAGGTCTTTCTCTTTGAGGCTTCAGATATAAAAAAGAACTTCTATCTCCATATCAATTGCAACGATATCAAGCTCCTTCCACATTACGCCGGAAAGCCCGATGTTACCATGAAAGGAGAAACAGAGGTACTCTTTGGTTTGCTCTCGGGCAAAGAAGACCCCGATACTGTATTCTTTTCAAGGAGGCTTGAGATAGGCGGTGACACAGCTGCGGCGATACTCTTTAAAAACATTCTTAATAGCTTATAGGTTTCAAGAAATAATATCTTTATCCTTAAAGCTAGGGACAGTCCCGATTCTACGGCTATCGCCCGTAAATCTGGGACAGTCCCAACTCAGTCCCAATTCCTAGTCCCTCATATTCACAAACTGGAGACTTAAATCAAGATCTCTAGATTTAAGGTCCTGTATAACCGTCTGGAGTTCGTCCCTCTTCTTGCCAGTAATCCTTACCTGGTCTTCCATTATCTGTGGTTGAACCTTTAGACCAAGTCCCTTTATTACCTTCACAATCTCCTTGCCCTTCTCTTTTGAAATACCCTGACGGAGCTTTATGACCTGTCTCTTCATACCACCTGACGCATCCTCGACATTGCCATATTCAAGTGCCTTTAGCGATACACCGCGTCTCACAAGCTTGCTCTGAAGTATATCAATAACCGCCTTGAGTTTATAATCATCATCTCCCAATATGGTTATTTCACCCTTTCTCTCCCACCTTATCTCGCTCTTACTCCTTTTGAAGTCGTATCGCTGCATTATCTCCTTTGTAGCCTGATTTACAGCATTGTCGATCTCCTGCATGTCAACCTTCGAAACGATATCAAATGACGGCATCTTCTTACCTCCACAAGTGGTTTCCATTGAAAAAATGGAAACCGAATATCAAAATGTTACTTCAAATTATAAATTCGAATGAAAATTTGAATTTCGAATTTGTTTCGTATCTCGTGCTTCGAGTTTCGAATTTAAGCACTTAAGGTTCCCTTAATTCCTAATTCGTTAATCGTGTATCGTGAATCGAACTACGAACCACAAATCACGAACGACGGTTTTTTTAGTCGTCAATACAATCAACGTGGTCTTACCACACTCGTCCCTTCAGGGGGAGTGAAACGAAAAAGGCTATCTCTGATAGGTCTGTTTATCTGAATCTTTTTGAATGTCACCGTTGTCTCATTCCCATAGGGATCAATAACTGTCGTCCCCTTTACAATAAAGCTCTCTTTATCGACATCTATATATAGCCTATCAATACCCGGTTGCTGGATCTTTGGAGAAAGCTTAAGTCTATAAATCTCTGTTCTGCTCTCTTCCCGTATTATCTCAAAATCATCTCTGAGACTCCCTATACCTGCAAGGAAGTTTTGAGAAATTGTCCTTGCATCTCTATTTACGGCACTCTCTATAACTTGATTAAGATCGGACTGATAGAACCATACGATCCTGCCATCACTTATAATCAGGTCTCCCGGTGGAGCACTGTATTCCCACCTCATCATCCCTGGTTTTTTGAAATATACTGTACCATCGGCAAATATCTTATTTCCAAGGCTCTTAGAGGATGTCTCCGCTATAAACTCTGCAGATATTGTATCAATATCTTTATAGGTCTTTTGGAGACTGGATACTATCTTATCAAGTTCACCTGCAGATAAAAGAGATGGTAAAAGGCTTAAAAAGGTTATGAATAATAGACAAAACCCTTTAATACTCGCAATCCTTTGAATGATCCTTTTGTATCTTCTCATCCCTCATCACTTCTTATAAGAACCTCTCTGGGCTTGCTCCCCTGGGGAGGCCCAACTATACCATCTGCCTCCATCTTTTCGATTATCCTCGCTGCAGTATTGTAACCTATCCTGAACCTCCTCTGGATATATGAGGTGGATATCATCTCAAGGTTTGAGGCAAGCTTCACCGCCTCACTAAAACGCCCCATAAACTCTTCATCATAATCTTCTACACCATAATTTGGTCTTTCTTCAACCTTTGCCTCTGAGATAGCCTTGTCGTATGCCGGTTTCCCCTGCTTCTTCAAGAATTTCGTAATCCTCTTTATCTCCACCTCAGATACATAGGCACCATGAATCCTCTGAAGCCTTGATGAGCCTGGTGGCATGAATAACATATCACCCTTGCCAAGTAGCGCCTCTGCCCCAGACGAATCAAGGATAGTCCTTGAGTCTATTCTAGATGGAACCTGGAACGATATCCTTGCGGGGAAGTTTGTCTTTATAAGGCCGGTTATAACATCAACAGAGGGTCTTTGTGTTGCAACTATAAGGTGTATCCCGGAAGCCCTGGCCATCTGCGAAAGCCTCACAAGAGACTCCTCAACATCCTTGCCCACAGCCATCATCAAATCTGCCAATTCATCGATTACTACCACTATATATGGAAGCTTCTTTTGTCTCGCCGCATCCCCTTCATCATCTGACGATACATTACGTTCTTCTAGAAGCTGGTTATAACCTTCGATGCTCTTTGAACCCACCTCCGCCATAAGTTTATATCTCTCATGCATCTCAGAGACTATACCCCTGAGTATCGCCGCAGCCCTCTTGGGATCTGTAATTACAGGTGTTAACAGGTGCGGGATTCCCTCGTAGGGTGAGAGCTCTAGCATCTTAGGGTCTATCATGAGAAACCTCACATCTTCGGGGGTCGCCTTGTATAATATGCTCAGGATGAGCACATTCACAAATACACTCTTGCCAGCCCCTGTTGACCCTGCCACAAGGAGATGGGGCATCTTTGCAAGGTCTGATATAAATGTCGTACCGGAGATATCCTTGCCAATCGCCAGGGTCAGCTTTGAGTTGCTCTTTGTGTAAGTTGCACTTTCTAGGATCTCCCTTAAGAATATCCCCTCTCTTGCAGGATTGGGGATCTCTATACCAACAACTGCCTTGCCAGGGATAGGTGCAAGCACCCTTATAGACACAGCCCTCATTGCAAGGGCAAGGTCGTCGCTGAGGTTCACGATCTTTCCTACCTTTACACCGGCTGCAGGTTCAAATTCAAATATCGTAACGACCGGACCAGGTCTTACCTCCACAACCTTCCCTTCCACATCGAAGTCCTTAAGCTTCTTCTCCAAAATCTTTGATAAAGTCAGTATGCCTTCCTTGTCAATTATATTGGACTTATCGGGGGGCTGGTCCATGAAGGATATCAGTGGAACCTGAAACATACCTGTAGGTCTTAAAAATTCAAACTGTTCTTGTAGTTCCTTTGCTTGTTTCGTCTCCTCCTTTCGGGCCGGTGGGGAAACGATAGTAGGAGCAGAATTCGCCTTCTTCTCTAACGGCCTCACTCTAATCCCTTCTCTCTTGCCTTTTAAGGATATCAGCATCTTGAAAATCCATCCTATAGCTATAGAAACATCTTTAACAAAATCCAAAAATGAGATGTCGGTAGCAATTATTACAGAGATTATTAACAGAGCACCAAGGATTATAGATACGCCTGTCACTCCCAGATAGAAAGAGAGATAAAAGCTGATATGCTGTCCAACCACACCACCGGCAACATTATTATCTCCAATACCAAGGCTTAAGAGACCTGAGAGAGAGAAAATAAAGATGAAGAGACTCACTACCCTATACAGCCAGGAAGATACCTCTCTCTTTAATAGAAATTCGATGGCGAGAATCAAAATGACAAATGGAATGGTATACGATGCAAGACCTATTATAAGGAAGAGGGTTTCAGAGAGATACTCTCCGATTACACCGCCCCAGTTGGTCGGTCTCCCCCTGGCAGTAAGGTAGTAGGAGATAAGACTTATAGTGCTGAAAAGTGTAACGGCAAGGAGGGCTATCCCGATTATCTCTTCCTTTAGGCCCTGCCTCTTTTGAGTGGAGTTGCCCATATTCAAAGTCTAGGCAGGGTTATCCCCACCTGTGACTGATACTTACCCTTCTTGTCTTTGTAAGAAACCTCCGGCTCCTCATCACTCTCGAAAAAGAGGACCTGGGCTATGCCCTCATTTGCATATATCTTCGCAGGGAGAGGGGTGGTATTCGATATCTCAAGCGTGACATAGCCCTCCCATTCAGGTTCAAAGGGTGTTACATTCGTTATGATTCCACACCTGGCATAGGTAGACTTCCCTACACAGATGGTCATCACATTTCTAGGTATCCTGAAATACTCAACACTCCTTCCCAGTGCAAATGAGTTTGGTGGTATTATGCAGACATCCCCCTTAAAATCCACAAAGGATTGACTGTCGAACTTCTTTGGATCAACTATGGCATTGTTAACATTGGTGAATATCTTGAACTCATCCGCTATACGGATATCGTAGCCATAGGAGGATACTCCATATGATATAGTTCCCTCTCTCACCTGCTTCTCCTCGAATGGCTCTATCATCTTCGGTTTCCATTCCGTCGACATCGCCCTTATCCACCTGTCATTCTTTATCATAAACGCAGAACCTCCGTATCTTAAGTCAACCACTATCGACTAAATCCGATGGCTTGAGGGTTTAAGGGCTCAAGCTTAAATGCATTTCACTAGAACCCTCGGATCCCTGACCACTTGAATCCTTTGCATTCCAAGGGCTTTCTCCCATTCCCCAAGTAGAATAATATATTTTCTCTAAAAATATATCTGCCCTTTTTAGCCTGAACCTTTATCACATCTACAAGTGACATCATCTTCACCCTTCCAGCTCAATTTTCGGGCTGGAAATGGTCGTCATACTCAACCTCGAACCTCAGCTTATGCCTGGCTTCTTCCTGCGCAATAGTGAGGAGGGTCGTGCGCAAGACCGCATCATCGGTCACCTCGGCGAGGTCTGAGTAGAACTTGAATGCTGCCTTCTCCCTCTCCATCGCCAGGATAAGTGCATGTTGGAAGTCTATATCCGGGCTGGGCTTAACATCCACCATATAGTCTGAGACCTTGAGGTCTGCAACCTTCTGTACCGAAGGTGCCAGAAGTTTGCGATCCTTGATAGCCAAAAGCTTCTTCTTATGACTATTCTCCTCGCGGGAAAAGTCCTCAAAGACCTGCCTCATAGACGGTCTTTCCATCTGACCAGCCAGCTTAGTATAGAATTGTATGGATTCTTCCTCTCTCTCAATAGCAAAGTCCAGTATCTCATCAACAGAATCAAATTCCTTCATCGCTTCATTTCCTTTTTTGGCATATCCTGCACTATATATAGGCAAGCCAGTCTTTATATGCCGATCCATCCCCTTTGACTACTTTAAAAAATATGTCTTGTATGGTTTTTGTAACCGGTCCCAGCTTCCCATCACCTATTTTCCTGTCGTCAACCTCCCGTATTGGTGTAATCTCAGCTGCAGTACCTGTAAAGAATGCCTCATCTGCCGTGTAAAGCTCGTCTCTCGTAAATCTCTCCTCCTGGATCTCATAACCGTTAGCCTGCGCCAGCCTGATAACGGAATTTCTGGTTATTCCATTAAGGATGGATGTAAGCGGGGTAGTCTTTAATACACCCTCCTTCACGATAAAGATGTTTTCTCCGCTACCCTCAGAGATATAGCCCTCTGTATCGAGCATGATGGCCTCATCGTAACCTGCCTTAACTACCTCTCTCTTTGCAAGGATAGAGTTAACATAGTTTCCTACAACCTTGGCCTTGGTCATGCCCACATTTACGTGGTGCCTTGTAAACGAGGAGACCTTGACCCTTATGCCGTTCTTTATGCCCTCTTCTCCAAGATACGCCCCCCATTCCCAGGCGGCTATCGAGACCATGACCTTGTTTTCCTTTGGAAATAGCCCCATGCTTCCTGCACCCAGATACACTATCGGCCTAATATACCCCTCCCTCAGTTCATTTGCCTTGAGTGTTTCAAAGACAGCCCCCTTGATCTCATCCTTTGAGAACGGTATATCGATCTGCACGATATGTGCGGAATCATACAGCCTGTCGATATGTTCATCCAATCTGAATACGGCGCTTCTCCCATCCCCGCATATATAGCACCTTATACCCTCAAATACACCCATACCGTAGTGGAGTGTATGTGTTAGTATATGCACATTGGCATCATCCCAATCCACCAGCTTTCCATCCATCCATATCTTTTTACCCTTTTGCACCCATTCTCTCCTTATTTACACAGATTTTTTATCCCTCCTTGCTAAACGGCAAAGGGGCTACAACGACTGCTTCTTTTAAATCTCCCATCTCGCAGTTCCCTTCAAATATCACACCTTCGCCGATTATCAGGTTCGGGGTCTTTATATTGCCATACAACTTGCACGGCTTCCTGAGCTCAATCTTTGAAGTCGCTTCAATTTCCCCCTTAACCTCACCAGTTATAAGAGTGGTATCTACCTTAATATTGGCGTCTACAACAGCCTCATCACCTATAATCAATGTACCACTACTGGAATCGATATCACCATTAAACTTGCCATCAATCCTCACCAGCCCATCAAAACGCATCTTTCCAGTAATGCTGAGGTCTTTACCAATAAACCCGTTCACCTGTTTGTCATCTTTCTCATTACCGGTAAGTCGTCCAAGCATAATTTACCTCCTTTTTAATCGAATATTACGACACTTAAAAAAATGAGGAAATAAAGTTTATTGATGATTTTTTATCTAAGGATTAACCTTTGAGATCAACCTCAAGAGTTCCAAAACCCTCTCCAGTTCCTCAATTGAATAAAATTCTATCTCCACCTTTCCTTTTCCCCTCTTTTCCTTTACCGACACCTTCGTACAAAAAATTTCCCTTAACTCTACCTCAAGCGGAGCTATATGCGCCACCTTCGGTTTCACATTTTTTATGGTATCGTTAGTTTTCTTTACAAGATATTCAGTTTCTCTAACAGAAAGGCCTTTTTTTATAACCTTCCTGCAGACCTCCCTCTGTTGTGAATGGTTATCAAATGCAAGGATCGCCCTTGCATGACCCATGGTTATCGTCCCTTTTATAATCTCATCCTTAACCTCATCAGGGAGCTTTAAGAGCCTCAAGTAGTTTGCAACGGTGGCCCTATCCTTCCCCACCTTTTTGGCAACATCCTCCTGAGATAGGGAAAAACTCTCCATGAGCCTCCTGTACGCCCACGCCTCCTCAATGGCATTCAGATCCTCCCTCTGTATATTCTCTATAATTGCAAACTCCAGGCTCTCCTCATTGGTTGCCTCCACTATAATTGCAGGGACCTTCTTTAAACCGGCCACTTTCGCTGCCCTCCACCGCCTTTCCCCTGCAATAAGTTCGTACCCGCTATCCACATTTCTTACCACAAGAGGCTCGATAATTCCTTTTTCTATAATAGAATTAACTAGTTCCTGCAACCTTGCCCTATTGAATACCCTCCGTGGCTGAAGTCTATTAGGCACGATCTCGTCGATAGGACACTGGATATAATTCCCTTCCTTCTTTTCCACCCCCTGAATGAGGGCGCCCAATCCTCTTCCTAGCACATTCCGCTTACTCAATATTCACTCCTTTATTCAATTTTTTTTCATTGCAAAGATCCTGGAAACTGATTATACGATTTTTAAGAATTACATAAATTTCTAACCCCTTGATTTTAAAGTAGTATTAGTCGTTTTTTCAATCTAATGGCAATCTAATTAATCATTTTTTAGATAACAACTCCCTTGCCAGTTCCATGTAATTATGCGCCCCTTTTGAGGCAATATCATACAAGATAGCGGGTTTACCAAAACTGGGGCTTTCGCTGAGTCTTACATTCCTTTTTATTACCGTATTGAAAACTTTCCTTTTAAAATGACCCCTTACCTCCTCGGCCACTTGGTGAGAGATGTTGTTCCTCGAATCGAACATAGTCAGCAATATCCCCTCTATCTCGAGCTTGTAGTTCAGATTAGCCCTTATAAGGTCAATAGTCCTTATAATCTGGCTAATGCCTTCAAGGGCATAGTATTCACACTGTAATGGTATAAGGACAGAATCTGCCGCAGTAAGGGCATTGACCGTCAATAGACTTAAAGACGGAGGGCAGTCTATGATTATATATTCAAACCTACCTATAACACCGCTCAACGCATCCTTTAGTCTCCTCTCCCTCCATTCATCATCAATGAGCTCCACCTCTGCACCTATCAGGTCTACTGTAGAAGGCACCACCTTAAGAAAGTCGAGTTCTGTGTCCTTTAGCACCTCATAAATCTGTTTATGCTGGATTATTACATCATATACACTATTACCAGCCCCATTCCTATTAAGGCCCAAACCACTTGTGGCATTCCCCTGTGGATCGAAATCGACCAATAAGACCCTCTTTTCAGCTACGGCTAGGGATGCGGAGAGATTAACAGCCGTCGTGGTCTTACCTACCCCGCCCTTCTGGTTTGCGATAGATATAATCTTACCCATATAACCCCATGGAGTGTAACACACCAACCCATTTTTTCAAGGATATTTTATGATGTTCCACGTGGAACATTTGCCACTATTCTATTTTCCTTCCCAACTTTTTTTAAAGATTAAATGCTGTACCGTAACATCCGAAAATGGCAATATTACCTCATCTATCTTTATCAACTCTATATTCTTTAGCTCAGCTGCATCTTTCAATTCACTGCTGCCCTTGGGCCCCTTTATAGCAATAATGATGCCGCCTTCCTTTAGGTACGGAAGAGAAACCTCAAGGAACCCCCTCAACCTTGAGAATGCCCTGGAGGTAACTATATCGAATGAGCCCACAAACCGCTTTAACAGTGATCGGTCCTCAGCCCTTCCGTGAATAGCCTCGATGCCTCTAAGTCCTAGCGCCCTTATTACATTCCTCATAAAGTGAACCTTCTTTCCAACCGAGTCCAGGAGCACAACCCCCAAATCTGGTCTGGCGATCTTTAACGGTATACCCGGGAAACCGGCACCTGAGCCGATATCCAACAGGCTCATTCCATCGCCCAATGACCTGACAACCGATAGGGAGTCCAGAAAATGTCTGACAGCTATCTCCTTTTCGTCCTTTATCGCCGTTAGATTTATCTTCCTTCCCCACTCCTTGAGCTCTTGTAGATACCTTAAAAAGAGTGCTATCTCATTATCACTGACTGCAACCCCAAGCTCTCTCCCTCCCTCTTTAAGGAGCCCCCTCAGATCGACACGATCGAATACCTTGTTTTTAGCATCCAACTTCAATTTTCATCGTTTTGCGTATTGCGTAGTGTGTATTGCGTGGTTCGTGGTTCGATTCACGATTAACGATACACGATTAACGAATTATGAATTTCGAAAATCGTCAATTCATATACACCTTTCCTTTTTAAGGTTAACAAGGAGAACAGAGATTGCTGCCGGGGTCATACCCGATATTCGCGAAGCCTGTCCGATTGATTCCGGCCTTACAGCACCGAGTTTTTCCTTTATCTCCTTCGAAAGACCCGACAAACCCTCAAAGACGAACTTCTCCGGTATCCTTATACCCTCCATCTTCCTGAACCGTTCGACCTGTTCCTGTTGTCTCTTTATGTAGCCCTCGTACTTCACCTGTATCTCTACCTGTTCAGCGATATCCATCTCTGGCATATCATCCCAGCCCATAAGGATGTATACTGTAGATAGATCCACCTCCTGCCTTCTTAATAGTTCCTTCAGGGTTATATCCTTCTTTATCTCAACTGACCCGATAGTCTTCAAGGTTTTATTTACAGAAGTGTTTGGATATACCCTGGTCCCTTCCAACCTCTTTAAGGTTTCAGTTATGGCTCCACTCTTTGCCCTGAAACTCCCGTAGGCGCTATCTTTCACAAGACCCACATCATGTCCCCTCTCCATAAGCCTCAGGTCTGCATTGTCCTCTCTTAAAAGGAGCCTGTACTCTGCGCGGGAGGTAAACATCCTGTATGGTTCTGCGGTCCCCTTTGTTACAAGGTCGTCTATCATAACGCCTATATAGGCGTCAGATCTCTCCAATACCAATGCAGGCCTCCCTTCTATCCTGAGGCCTGCATTGATCCCTGCCATAAGTCCCTGGGCAGCCGCCTCCTCATAACCCGATGTCCCGTTAATCTGACCCGCCAAATAAAGACCTTCCATTACCTTTGTCTCCAGAGTGGGTTTTAATTGTGTGGGCTCTACATAATCATACTCTATCGCATAGCCGGGCTTCAATATCTCCACATCCTCCAGCCCCTCAATCGTCCTCAGGAATCTAAGCTGAATATCCAGCGGCAGGCTCGTAGAAAGACCATTTGGATAAACCTCGACTGTGTCGTACCCCTCAGGTTCGAGGAATATCTGATGCCTCTCCTTATCTGGAAACCTCATGACCTTATCTTCTATGGATGGGCAGTACCTCGGCCCGATACCCTTTATAACACCGCTGTATAGAGG
The DNA here is from genome assembly GCA_030620895.1 of Deltaproteobacteria bacterium. Taxonomy (GTDB): domain Bacteria; phylum Desulfobacterota; class GWC2-55-46; order S146-70; family JAUXIU01; genus JAUXIU01. The sequence continues at coordinate 1,302 of JAUXIU010000010.1, read as the reverse complement.
TGAGCGATCAAGGTTCTCTTTAATAACCCTGTGGGTCTCTGGATTGGTATAGGTGATGTGGCATTTAATCTGCCTCTGTGCTATCGCCTCTGTAGAGAACGAAAAAGGCCGCGGGTTGTTATCGCCATCCTGCCCCCTTAGCCTGGAAAGGTCTATCGTTCTGCCATCTAGCCTAGGGCAGGTCCCGGTCTTGAGTCTCCCCATCTTTAGCCCCATCTCCCTGAGTGAATCGGATAATCCAATCGAAGGGAGGTCCCCGGCCCTGCCACCCGGGAAATTTGCAAGCCCCACATGGATGAGTCCCTTGAGGAATGTGCCTGTGGTTACGATAACTGCCCTTGAGTTGAACCTCCCCCCGATATTGGTCTCCACCCCGATTACCTTTCTTTCCTCTATCAGTATTCCTTCAACCATGGCCTGCCTTATGTGGAGGCCATCCTGATCCTCAAGCGCCTTTCTCATATACCCCCGGTATAGATACCTGTCTGCCTGCACCCTTGTTGCCCTCACAGCGGGCCCTTTGCTGGCATTAAGGGTCCTGAACTGTATACCTGCGGCGTCTATCGCCCTCGCCATCTCCCCGCCGAGTCCATCTATCTCCTTTACAAGGTGACCCTTCCCAAGCCCACCGATAGCAGGGTTGCATGACATATGACCTATATTATCCAGATTGAGTGTTAATATAAGGGTAGATAAACCCATCCTTGCAGTCGCAAGAGCCGCCTCACACCCTGCATGACCCGCCCCTATGACGATTACATCGTATTCGTTATTGTGTTTCATGCCTGCCATTGGCGAAATGTTCCACGTGGAACATCTGCGAGATATCCATGGTCACTTGTATAAATGTTCCACGTGGAACATTTCAAGGAATCCATCGATATAATCATGAAGATTGAGGTTTTTAAGCCGTCTATTCAGTCTATTTCCCTTGATTTTTAGATGGTTTGCTGATACGTCTTATCCTACATAGAATTCTATCAAAAAACAAGAAATATTATAAAACAAGAAATTGAGCAAATAAAATGAAGGATCGGAGCTAAAACCAAATAAGGAAAAAGGGGGACAGTTGAACAAAGAAGTGGGATCAAACCTTTGTTTGTTAGTTATGCGGGAAAGTATTGTAGTTAGCCCAACATATCAATCAAGCTGACTGCTTGCCAGTGGTGTTGAAAAGCTTTTTAGGTGGTAGCTTCTTAGGCTACTCCCTATATTCCCTAAAAACCTAAGAAGCTAAAAAGCTAATCAGCTTTTGTATTAAAAACAATATTGAGACAGAGCAATGAAAAAAACAACACTTCT
>JAUXIU010000104.1 GCA_030620895.1 Deltaproteobacteria bacterium | reverse complement strand
ATAGTTTTGTAGACCTGAACAGAACAGGTGTTCCATTGGTTGAGATCGTCAGTGAACCTGATATCAGAACGGCGGAAGAGGCATCCAAGTACCTCAAGGGACTCCGCGATATCCTCTTATATCTCGAGATCTGTGACGGAAATATGGAGCAGGGCAGCTTCAGATGTGATGCCAACATATCTGTAAGGCCAGCTGGTGAGACCAGCTTCGGCACAAAGGCTGAGCTTAAGAATATGAACTCCTTTAAGTTCGTGAGGGACGCCCTGGAGCATGAGATAAGGCGCCAGGTAGAGGTCATCGAGGACGGTGGCAAGGTTATTCAGGAAACGAGGTTATTCGACCCTGCAAAGGGGATAACCGTCTCAATGAGGGGCAAGGAAGAGGCACATGACTATCGTTACTTCCCCGAACCAGACCTCATGCCTCTCCGGGTGGATGATGCATGGATAGAAGAGATAAAAGAGCAACTTCCGGAGTTACCAAGAGATAAGAGGCAGAGGTTTATAAGTGAATATGGCGTACCTGCCTATGATGCCGATGTCCTCACAACTTCAAAGGCTCTTGCAGACTTCTATGAAGCCTCTACAAACCTCTATTCTAAGCCGAAGATTATAAGTAACTGGATAATGGGAGAAGTACTTCGCCTGCTAAAGATAGATAATAAGGAGATCCAGGACTGCTCCATCACCCCTGATGGCCTTGCAGATCTCCTCAAGATGCTGGACGGAGGGAAGATAAATGCAAAAACTGCAAAAGAAGTCTTTGAAGAGATGTATAAAACCGGTAAGGGTCCTGAATCCATTGTACAGGATAAGGGATTGATTCAGATATCTGACGAAAGTATGCTCTTGAAGACTATTGATGAAGTGCTTGATGCAAACGATGAAAGTGTCGTTCAGTTCAGGGCAGGTAAGGAAAAACTCTTCGGTTTCTTCGTTGGTCAGGTGATGAAGGCAACTAAAGGTCAGGCAAACCCGCAGCTTGTAAATAAACTCCTCAAGGAGAAATTGTCAGCATAAGACTTCCGCTTTCCCAAGGGGGTTATGGGAGGTTAAAGACCTTATACCCCTCCCTTTTCCATCTAAAGTAATCCCTTAATATCCTCTCGTGGTCAAATGCAAGTGGTGAGGGGAGGTTCTCTTCTGTAAAGGTACCTATCTCCTTTGCGTCGTCGCTAGCCTCAGGTCTTCCATCTGCTACCGCTACAAATACCGTCGTTACTGTATGGAACCTCGGGTCCCTCCCGGGGTCCGAATATACATGGAGCTGTACCTTAAGTCTTACATCAAGTGATGTTTCTTCGGTAGCCTCCCTCCTCGCAGCATCCTCAAGGCTCTCACCATAATCGACAAAACCACCTGGTATTGCCCAACCATGGGGAGGGTTCTTCCTCTCTATAAGAACCACTCCGCCTTTCCTAAGCTCTATTATGATATCCACAGTAGGGACAGGGTTGCGCAGGGGATTCTTCACTCTCTCCATATAACACAGATACTGAATCCTGTCAAAATTGAAGCCATCTATACATGCTTATGCATTGCTGCTTGCCAGCACTCCTCTTGAATTCCACATACTAGCAAGCGTCCCGAGGTGCTTGTTTATAACATTCTTCCTGTGGAGGAATGATATTATCGGCTTGCGCCTGATGCCCATTCCTTTAATCTCCTTTATCAGTTCAGGATGTGTGTTATCTATACTCAATCCCTTTCTAAAGGCCTTTATGGCAATGGCCTTCTGACCATTTACCATATATACCTTTCCAAGATTGAGATAGATATCTGGGTTAAAAAACTCCCTCTCTATCGCCATCAGGCAAAGGGATATGGCCTGTTCAAATTTCTTCTCCACAGCAGCGAGGCAGAACGCATAGTAGGACATTATTGTCGGATTCTTTGTGAATTGAAGGTCCTCTTCAAAGATATTTAAAGCCTTTTTGTATTCGCCATTTTTGGCAAGCGTTATGCCTTCTTCCAAAGCATTATCCTTTTCCATGGATTACCTCCTTTTTTAAATCTTTCATATTTTTTAAATATAGAAAAACCTTCAAATGCTGTGATGTCTATTCTGTTGCTCAGCCGAGACTGTTCCTTAATCTTAGTCTGCGTTGCCTTATTTCCGGCACCTGCTCAGAGCATAAGAACTGCTTATAATATATACCGTTCTCAAACAGACGGATGTGACCTGGGTCACACATAATTAGTTTTCATCCGGAAACTCATTCGGACGCTGATGCAGTTTTCAATTCGGAAAGTAGCAATTTTGTGCAAGAAGGGGACTGTCCCAGGCAGTTTGAGGATAGAGGAAAGAGGTTAGAGGCTAGAGGCTAGAGGCTTTTGCCTCCCTCCTCCAACCTCAGACCTCTAACAAAATCCCCAAAATCGGGACTGTCCCTAGCAATCAGACTGGCTTACTCCTGGGGAAGAATATAGGTATCGATGTGCTAAAAAACAAGAAAGGGGGTTGATTATTTTGATTCTAAGAGAACCTCGAGCTCTCTCGCATGTTTCCTCTCCTCATCTGCCAATTCTTTATATATCCTCTTTCCGTCCTCTGTTGAAGTCTTCTCCGCCATACCCTCAAAATACTCTGCCGTATACCTTTCGGCATGCATCGCCAGCAGGATCGCCTTGTGTACAGTATCAATGGTATGTACAAGCTTCTCCATATCAAGATTAAGCGTAAAGACTTTCTCATCCATTGTCTTATTTACATATTCTTCTATGTCGATTTCCTCATTGGTGATTAGATCCCCGAAGCCCGCTTCAGGATAGTATTTGTCCTCCAATACCTTCATATGCCTTTTCTCTTCGGATGCCAGCTTCTTCAAGGTAACCTTAATATCCCTGTCTTCAGCCCTCTCCGCCAGGTGTGCATAAAAGTCATAACCGTTTTTCTCTATAAGAGAGGCTTTCTTAACCGCCTCTTTTTCTTCTAGATGTTCAAAAAGCATCTATATTACCTCTGTTGTAGAATTTCCCTTTTAAATCTCTCTTTGCGGTAAATCTAGCAAAATCTTTCTCAACATGCAAGTCAAATAAATCTATTGAATACCTTTAAAAATAGTGGTAGTTATATTTGGCGCTATGTTTTTACTGCAAAAGGCGTAAAAACAATAATCAGTTTCCAGGGATTTTGACGACACAAAATCATCGTACTGCGTATATCGTGGTTCGTGTATCGTTTATCGTGGATCGTGAATTGAATCACTAACCACGAATTACGAACGACGGTTTTTTATTCTTCAATTTTTCAGGTTTTTTTTGCACTGGAAACAAACCATGTAATCATTCAGGAAACCGGGGTATCCTTTTTATAAGATTTGTGTAACCGTGGATATATTCCAGGAGGGATAGAATGGGTTTAGTAGAAGGGAAAAAGGCTATAATCTTCGGTGTTGCCAATGAAAAAAGCATCGCCTGGGCGATCGCACAGGCCCTGCACAAAGAAGGGGCAAAACTGGCCTTTACATATGCTGGTGAAGTTTTAGAAAGCAGGGTAAGGCCCCTGGCAGAGGGCATCGGCTCACAACTTATAATACCTTGTGACGTAACAAGGGATGAAGACATAGATTCACTCTTCGATAAGGTAAATGGGGCCTGGGGCGGGGTTGATATCCTCATCCACTCTATCGCATTTGCCAAAAAAGAGGAGCTTAAGGGAAGATTTGTGGATACCTCACGAGAAGGTTTCAATCTGGCAATGGATATAAGCGCATACTCCTTAATCGCCCTGGCAAAAAGGGCCTATCCGATTATGGCAGGCAGAAAAGGGAGTATTGTAACCATGACATATTACGGTAGTGAAAAGGTTATCCCGAACTACAACGTCATGGGCGTTGCAAAGGCTGCACTTGAGGCCAATGTCAGGTACCTCTCTTCAGATCTCGGTCAGGATGGCATAAGGGTAAACGCCATATCTGCAGGCCCTATTAGGACACTTTCAGCTATGGGTATCTCTGGTTTCAGGGAGATGCTCAATCATGTTGAGACAAAGTCCCCGCTCAAACGGAATGTTACGGCAGAGGATGTCGCCCGAACAGCCCTCTACCTCAGCAGCGATCTCTCAAGTGGCATAACAGGAGAGATCATATATGTAGACGCCGGTTATAATATAATCGGGATGTAACATGATGTCAGAGTTAATTACTTCAGACCCTAAAATATGCCACGGCAAGCCAACCATAAGAGGCACAAGGATTATGGTTGCAAATATCCTGAGCCTGCACATCGGGGGTTATACAGATGCTCAGATTACAGACTATTATCCAGAGCTGAAAGAAGATGATATAAAGGCAACACTAGAATATGCAAACACCCTTATACCTGGAGATGAGAAAAATGATACCTGATATGAAGTTCCTTACAGATCAGAATGTCTCACCAAAAACCACCACCTTCCTCAAAGACCTCGGTCTTGATGTTGTAGGTGTTAGAGAGATTGATATGCCGGCAATATCAGATGAATCACTATATGCCATGGCCAATGATAAAGGTTTTATCCTAATAACCTATGATGTTGATGCCGCATCCTTTTTTAGCGTTAAAAAAGACCTCCCGGGCCTTATCCTTATCAGGGTACACCCACAGACCTTTGAATTCCTCCATCCTGCCCTAAAGATATTCTTTGAAAAGGTAGACTACAAAGAACTGCAGAGGAGT
>JAUXIU010000154.1 GCA_030620895.1 Deltaproteobacteria bacterium | reverse complement strand
TAGAGCTTTATAAAAAGAACATCTCACAGGCCAGAGTTGAAGCGGCGATGAGATTTGTCGATAGTAAAGAGAAATTCATTCCTAAACAAATAAAACATATATCAAAAATTATTTTTTTTCAATCAGGCAAATGGTCTATTTATTGCGTGCCAAAGGGTTGATTTTAACCTGCAATGGTGTCAAATCCCTTCTGCATGGCTAGTCTTATAAGGCTGGCTACATCGTGGATATTAAGTTTCCTCATAATAGAGTGCCTATGGGTCTTTATCGTTGAGAGGCTGATATTTAGTTGCTTGGCAATCTTCTTACTTGTATTACCTTCGACGATCAAACTCAATACTTCCTTTTCTCTCAAGCTAAGGGAGAAAAACGGATCAAGGGTATTGTTCTTTGTAAATTGTATATATTCCTCTGCGAGATACCTTGCAACATCAGGGCATATATAACGTTTACCGGCCCTTACAGAATTCAAGGCGTCTAATAATCTCTCAGAGGCCTGATCTTTTAAGACAAAACCATCCACACCTGCTCTAAGGGCACACAAGGCATATTCCTTCTGTTTATACATGGATAGAATAATGATCTTTATCTTGGGATGGAATTTTTTGATACGTTCTGCGACCTGAATACCGCCCAAACGTGGCATCACAATATCCAGAACAATGATGTCAGGTTTTAGCTCTACGACCTTTTTGTATGCTTCTTCTCCATTTTCTGCCTCCCCAACCTGTAAATAATCAGAGTTTCTCGAGAGTATGGACTTTAATCCGTTCCTCACAATAGGATGGTCATCTACAATTAGTATCTTTGCCTTCTTCATAAAAGTAAACCAATATTGTTTCCAGTGCAAAAACCTCTGGAAACTGATTTTAATCGGTGTAATCTGATTGTAATCTGTGTAGTCATTGTTTTTACACTTTTTGAAGTAAAAACAATATTGATTATAGCAAGCTCATTGTTATCGACCATATGATTTGTCCTCTTTAGGCATTTTTTTCATCCCCTTTATCCAGTTCCAGTATCTTTATCTCAGGGAGAGATGCACCGATAATACCCTGAATATCTCCGTACATGCCAGCAGTATTGCTTATAACCTTTTCAATCTCTTTTTCCCTCTTTGCCCATATCCGTGTTATGGCCCTCTTTTCATGATCCAGGTCCCCCTTCATCGACTTGAATGCCTCGACGATAGCTTCAACCCTCTGTTTGAATAGAGGGCCGGAAAGATAGTTGTAGATTACCTCCATCTTTTCATTCTTGCCTACGGATGAAAACTTAAATTGAGTAAGCTGCATTAAGCCTGATCGTAAAACCTCTGCAAGACTGCCCACAGGGCCGAAACTGGTTACCCACACACCATCCATCTGTGTGAAGGATGCGGCCCCTTTAGGTAGTGTTTCAGTCACAATAACGGCAATTTCTGCCTTTACTTCTCTCTGGTCATCTTTAAGCTTTGAAATCCATCCATCATTCCATGTCTTTGTGCGCTTCGACTCCCATACAATCATTCCGCAATATTGCCCGCTTCTATTATGGACCTTCTGAAGGATATCTGCTCCTCTGATGCCCTTTGGAACAGGTTCAATCTCATCGGTTGGGAACCTTGAGGTTAAGAGTGCCTCAAGGTCCAGCTCCAGCACTTCACCCTGGATCTGTACAGAACCCTGTTCACCTTTCCTTTTTAGTTCCGCTATAGTTCTAAGCATGTCATTTATTTTTTTATCCTTCTCCATATCTTTGAATCTGTGGTCTTCTGTATATATATCAAGGGCGCCCTGCTTTATCTTCTCCCTTTCCCTATCTATCCTGCGTGCGACTTCCACGTCCAGATTCTTTTTCTCATCCTCTATTTTCCGTGTCTTCCTTCTAAGCTCCAGCTCTATCTTTCTTGCCTCCTCAAGTTTTCTTTCCTTTTCCGTGTTCTGCTCCTGAAGGTTCATCAATTCTGTCTGTAAATCTTCCGTGGCCTTCCTCTGGGCCTCTTTAAATAGATTGGCCTTTTCGAGTTTTAGTTTATCAGCGATGATCTGGTCAACGGCCTTTCTCGAATTCTCAATTTCATGACTCCTCTTCTTTAGCGACTCTTCACGACCTCTAATCTCATCTTCTTTGTCCCGGATCTTGCCCTCATACTCCTTCCTGATACCTTCTTCGATCTTATGTGAGAGGGCCTTGGTTAATGGGATCTCTTTACCACAGTATGGACATGTTATCTTGTCTTGCATTTCTATACCTTATATCATAAAAGAATATTGAAAAACAAATTATACTCCCCCCGAACCCCCTTGCCTAAATACAATTTATAGGCTATATTCATTTCTCGATTCTTATTGAGTATATCGTATTTCGTGTTAAAAGATGTTTTTTTATGCCCTTATAATTAACGCAATACGCAAAACTATGATTTAAAAAGGCAATCTATACTTAAAGGAGGTCTTTGTCTCTATGTCAATAATAGTTGAGTTTGATCCGTTTAAGGTTCTCAAGCACGCCCTCAAAAGGGGTGGTGAGTTTGCTGAACTGTATATGGGGGAGACCATAAATACCTCTATAGTATGCGAAGAGGACAGGATAGAAAAGGTTATATCCGGTAGGGATAGAGGCATTGGCATACGGGTTATATCGAACCTTAAGACATCTTACGCATATACAAACGATATCACTGAAAAAGGGCTCATAGAACTGGCAGATGTGGTTAGTAAGGCCGTCAAGGAAGGTAGTGGAGAGGGTGTTATAGGGCCTGTAAGAAAAGAGACACCTTCAGGTTTTTCTATAAAGGAGCCCCCATCGCTTGTTCCACTCTCAAAGAAGGTCTCTGCAGTCAAGAGAGGCAATAATACTGCAAGAAAGGTGGATAAAAGGGTCAGGCAGGTGAGGGTAGTTTATGGGGATGGCTTCAGAAGGACGGCAATAGTGAACTCCATTGGTGAGTGGGTTGAGGAGGAGAGGACATGGTTGATATATATAGTGCAAGTTGTAGCCGCCGAAGGAAATATTATTCAGACGGGCTATGAGCCTGTTGGTGGTGCGATCGGTTTTGAGCTATTAGATGAGAACCCTCCAGCAAAGGTTGCCGAAACGGCCGCCAAGAGGGCTATTATCTCTCTTGCCGCCAGGAAAGCCCCAGGAGGGAAGATGACTGTGGTCTTGTCGAGTGAGGCAGGCGGTACGATGATACATGAGGCTATAGGACATGGCCTTGAGGCAGATCTGGCAGGACAGGGGCTTTCGGTATATTCTGAAATGCTGGGAGATGAGATCGCAGCTCCTATTATAACGGTTATTGACGATGCTACCATCCCGTACAAGAGAGGGTCCTTCTCTTTTGACGATGAGGGCAGCCCTGCTCAAAGGACGGTACTGGTAGAGAACGGTATCCTTAAGTCT
>JAUXIU010000109.1 GCA_030620895.1 Deltaproteobacteria bacterium | reverse complement strand
TCTGCAAGACGCCCGACCCTCCCGTCAAGTGTGTGGATAGCAAAACCTTTACGCCTTCCCTCTTGTAATACCTCGAGCGTATAAAACCCTCCTATATTTTTATAGCCAATTTCCCGGAGCCTCTCTATTACACGTAGGATTAAGGTAGACTTGCCCACTCTAGGACGACCTGTGAGGAGGATATTCTTCATATCTTCCCTGCTGGTGGGATCTAAGTCATTCCTTGCCTTCAAGAATCCTTTCGGTCTGCTCTATTATCTCTGTGGCCGTGGCCTTATCCTTAAAGACCATCCCCCTCTTGGCATTGACCTTAATCTTGGTGGTTGTGGGTGTTATGTGTTCAAGTGATATATATATCCTCAATCTCTTGGTAACAGCCGATATCTGCACCCAATCTTCCTCCTCGCTCCTCTCGACCACTACTATATGCATCTTCCCAAGGGCTTTATGGCTTGCGGCTTCAACCTTATTAATCGGATAGCTGAAGGTTTTATAGGCGATATTTGTAATAGTATATGCTACACCCCCACCGGCTCCACTGACCACCACAGGTATTAGCGCAGTGAAGGCAATAGGCAAGGCCCCACAACCTGTTAGGAATAACATACAGCATATTACGATGTACTTTTTAAAAAATTTGGTTTTTGGTAGCATATCTTCCCCTCTATCTTAATTTAATGGATACGGTATGAAAAATTTTATCAATTAACCTGTCAGTATAATCATAGTCCTTATACTTTTTTCTGCAGATGCACACAATCTTATAACCCAAAACCAAAGCCAGGTCAAGATAAGCAAACAATTTCCAATGAATATGAACAACCTTGTTCAATGGTTAGAAATCTGTTATATTTTTACCCAATTGCAGGGCAAATCCATGAAAGGACAGTGAAAGCACTATGAAGGAAGAGAAGATAATAAAAGCTATCATGGCTTATTTAACCAATGAACTCCATATCGACCTGCAGATAAGCCCTATAAAAATATGGCTTGAAGGCGATGCGATTGTAATGGAAGGGCAATTAGATAGCATAGCTTACAAGAAAAAGGCCCTTCTTAAGGCTATCTCCATACCCGGCACATCTGGTGTTATTGACAGGTTGAGGGTAAGGCCTTCCAAAGAGATGAGCGACAAGGAGATTACAAATCACCTTAGTGATGCCCTAACAGAGGAGAGTTCGATAGATGAATCATCCATCAATATTGAAATAAATAATGGTGTTGTAGACCTTGAAGGGACAGTACCCTCCTTAAGTCATAAACGTCTTGCCGGTGTACTGGCCTGGTGGGTACCAGGTAGTACGGAAATCATTAACAGCCTCGATGTTCACCCCCCCGAAGAAGACTCCGACGATGAGGTAACAGACGCTGTAAAGATTGTCTTTGAAAAAGACAGACTGGTTGATTCAAGCTCTATACTCGTGGCAACAAAGGGTTGGGTCGTAACCCTCTCCGGTACAGTTAATGATGATATTGAAAGAGAGGCGGCTGAGAACGATGCGTGGTATGTCTGGGGGGTAAACGGTGTTGTCAATAATATAAAGGTCATAAGGTAGGATGCCTTGCTAAGAATACAGTCCGTCTGCATTTTTACGACAGTATCTAGAAGGACAGGATAGACCTTTATTCTTCTACTATCTTTACCTTTATCTCAACCCTCTCCTTTGGAAGATCACTCATATCTCTTGGAAGGCTTACTATCCTGTCAACCACATCCATCCCCTCCGTGACTTCACCGAATACCGTATACTCCCCGTCAAGGAATGGAGAGTCTTTTACAACGATGAAGAACTGAGAACCCGCACTGTCTGGATCACTGGCCCTGGCCATGGAGAGTATACCCCTCTTATGGTTATTTTTATTAAACTCAGCCTTTATCGTATATCCAGGCCCCCCTGTACCGTATGTCCTGGTATCTTTACCCTTTGTATTCGGATCACCACCCTGTATCATAAATCCAGGTATAACCCTGTGAAATATTGTTCCGTCATAAAACCCCTCTCTGGCGAGTTTAACGAAGCCCTTTACATGATTAGGCGCAAGATCAGGATAGAACTTCAATATAATATTTCCATACTTCGTTTCAATAACAGTCTTTGTAGTTTCCAATCTCTTTAACTCCTTCTTATCCAGCCCTGGAGCCCCTTTCTTCTCTTCTCCATAAGCACCACCTGCCGAAACTATCAGGGCAAGTAGAATAAAGATTATTTCCTTCCTCAATATTCCCATATCTACCCCTCATCTTGCCTAAGATATTGTTTCCAGTGCAAAAACCTATAGAAAAATGATTACACAGATTTCTAAATGATTGCACTTTTTGGAGTAAAAACGAATTTTTTCTTGCAACAAGACCTTCATTTGCCTTTGTGTCTATGAATTACCGATGTTATATTAGATTAATCTAACCCCATATATAAATATAAGTCAACCTCAAAATCCTTGCCCGCCCGTAATCCATTTGCTATACTTCTTAGCCTCAGCGATTAGAATATCCATTATATTATCTTAATCTTTGATCAGGAACAATCATACCAGGAGGCATTCCAATGGCAGAAGATACCAAAAACCTTATAAACGGTAGATGGGAGTGCGCAATTTCTGGAAAGACTATGGACAGCCTGAATCCTGCGGATACGAGAGAAGTAATAGGCACTGTCTCTCTCTCCGGAAGTAAAGACGTCGACAGTGCCGTAGAGGCAGCCAGGAGGGCATACCCTTCATGGAGGCTTGTACCCGCCCCAAGGAGAGGCGAGATAATATACAGGGCTGCCGAGCTCCTGCTCAAGAGGAAAGATGAGCTTGGCGTACTTGTAACAAGGGAGATGGGGAAGGTCATTACGGAAGGGCTGGCCGATGTTCAGGAGGCCATAGATATGGCATATTATATGGCCGGTGAGGGCAGGAGGCTCTCCGGCGAAACCGTGCCGTCCGAACTTCCCAATAAAGATTGTAAATCCTTAAGGGTCCCTATCGGTGTATTTGCCCTCATAACACCCTGGAACTTCCCTACAGCTATACCCGCATGGAAGATTTTTCCAGCCCTCATCAGCGGTAATACAGTAATATTCAAACCATCCAGTTTTACACCTGTATGCGCAACGAGGCTTATTGAGATACTGGCCGAAGCAGGGATTCCAAACGGTGTAATAAACCTGGTGCACGGCACAGGAGATGAAGTGGGAGAATACCTTGCAACTCACCCAGGGATCGACGGTGTCTCGTTCACCGGCTCATCTGCTGTAGGAGAGAAGCTGGCAAAGGCCTGCGCCTCCTTTGATAAGGAGATATCATGTGAGACGGGTGGTAAGAATCCAATTATAGTTATGGATGACGCCATACTCGAACTCGCTGTTGAAGGGGCGATATGGGGAGGCTTCGGATCAACAGGTCAGAGATGTACCGCTGCGAGCAGGATAGTTGTCCATGAAAACGTTTATAATGATTTTCTGGATATCCTAATAAAGGCCACCTCGAAGCTCATGGTAGGCAATGGACTCAAAAATGAAACGGATGTTGGACCGCTGATAAACGAAGAACAGATGAATAAGGTCTTAAACTATATCGAGGTCGGAAAAAAGGAAGGCGCCAGGTTGCTAACAGGTGGAAGAAGATACACATCAGGTGATCTGGCAAACGGTTACTTTATTGAACCTACTGTATTCGCCGATGTAGATCGAGGGATGCGCATCGCGCAGGAAGAGATCTTTGGCCCCGTTGTAAGTGTGATAAAGGCAAAGGACTTATATGATGCCATTGATATCGCAAATTGTGTCCAGTACGGTCTATCCGCTGCCATATATACCCAAGACGTCAATGCATCGGCAATTGCAGAAAGAGACCTTGATACAGGAGTGGTCTACATAAATTCATCAACTATAGGGGCTGAGATTCATCTCCCATTCGGTGGAACAAAAAGAAGTGGCCTTGGCCACAGAGAGGCTGGCGGCAGAGGCGGTGCTCTGGATATGTTTACAAAATGGAAGGTAATTTACAGGGATTTCAGCGGCATGTTACAGAAAGCACAGATAGATAAGGAATGAACTGACTTTCCGGATTGCTTTTTACTTCTTCCCTCTGTTATACTGCCTCACTCTGGTAACGGGAGAAAAATCTACGCCTTTAGGTGAAGACTTTAGTTTGACTTTTTGCGTCAAGGGGTAGAGGATTCGAGGGTTCGAGTAGAATATAATAAGAAAAGAGTTTTTACTTAAACCCTTGACCCCTTGAATCCTTGAATCCTTAAGCCATCGGCTTTAGCAGATGGTAGTTTATTGCACCTTTTGGCCATAGGGGGATAGAAGTCGATTGATTTCATCGATCACCTTATTAAGATCAACAGCCCGCGCTTCTTTATCAATCCTGCGTTTTATCTCCACGGCTCCCT
>JAUXIU010000183.1 GCA_030620895.1 Deltaproteobacteria bacterium | reverse complement strand
TCCCCCGCCCACAGGGCGGGGCATCTTGACAGCAAGGAAGTTTCCATTACCTTAGTACGCCTTAACCCCGCCTACAAGACGGGGCTTACGGCATGCATCCTGTTAATTTTATGGATATTATTTCAATACATATATTTCATTCAGCTAAATTACTAAAAGGGAAAAAATATCTGCAGAATCATGAGTTTTAAATCAGGTTTTATATCAATAATAGGCCGCCCAAATGTTGGAAAGTCCACCCTATTAAACACAATCCTTGGTGAAAAGATTGTAATCGTCTCTAATAAACCCCAGACTACAAGGAATAAGGTGCTTGGCATTAAGCACTTGAGTGGGGGACAGATCGTCTTTATTGACACCCCTGGTATCCATAAATCCAAAGGACATCTTAATGAATATATGATAAAGGAGGCTCTCAGGACACTCAAAGAGGTCGATATTTTATTATATCTGGTCGAAGCAGATAAGACCATCCGAGAAAGAGACCTTTTTATAATCGATAAGCTTAAGAAGGTGCCTACCCCTGTAGTTCTATGTATAAATAAGATTGATAGATATAACAGGGATGCACTGCTTCCCTTGATTGCAAATTATGCAAAGATATTTAATTTCAAAGAGATAGTTCCTATATCTGCATTAAAAAACAATGGGATAAATATCTTATTGAAAACCTTGTTGAGTATACTGCCTGAAGGCCCTAAGTATTTTCCTGACGATGCTCTTACTGATATTCCGGAGAGGTTTATTGTCGCGGAGATTATAAGAGAAAAGATATTCGAATCGGTGTGTAAGGAGGTCCCTTACTCAGTTGCCTCTGTTGTTGATATGTTTAAGGAAGAACCGGCAAAGAATATCATTTCAATCATGGCAACAATCTATGTTGAAAGGAGTTCTCAAAAGGGGATAATTATAGGGGAGGGTGGCAAGAAGCTGAAAGAAATAGGAACACGCGCCCGTAAAGATATAGAAAGACTGCTAGGCACTAAGGTATTTTTAAAACTATTTGTAAGTGTAAAGAAAGACTGGACTAAGAACTTAAAGAAATTAAAGGATTTCGGCTATCACTAAATCAAGACAATGAAACCGGTTGTAACAATAGTTGGCAGGCCTAACGTCGGCAAATCTACCTTATTCAACAGAATTATCGGTAGGAATAAAGCTATAGCCCACGAGACACCAGGTGTGACTAGAGATATAAACTATGGTGAGTTTACCGAAGGGAGTGTTTCTTTTACACTTGTAGATACTGGCGGGTTCGAACAGCCAAGGGGGAAAACGTTGACTATAAAGGTTATAGAGCAGGTACAGTTGGCAATCGAGGAGGCAGATGTCATTGTGTTACTTATGGATGTAAGGGATGGCCTTCTTCCAACAGATATAGAGCTGGCGGCTATACTTAGAGAGGCTTCCAAGACTGTAATCCCGACGGTGAATAAAGTGGATTCAGAAAGATATTCAGCCGCCGTATCGGAGTTCTATAAGTTGGGCATGGATGATATCCTGGCAATCTCAGCCGTTCATGGAACCGGAGTTACTGAACTTATAGACAAGGTATCTCAAGCTTTGCCAAAAGACTATAAAGAAGATATTGATAGTGCCAGGGTTAAGATCGCCATAGTGGGCAGGCCAAATGTCGGCAAATCATCTCTGGTAAATAGACTTCTAGGCTACGAAAGGGTAATTGTAAGTGACATGCCAGGGACAACTACTGATGCAATAGATACTTCATTTAATTATGGAGATGAGAGTTATTTGCTTATCGATACCGCTGGAATCAGAAAGAAGTCCAAGATAAGCAGGAGACTGGAACAATATTGTGTACTAGAGGCAATTAAATCTGTTGACAGGTGTGATGTTGCTTTGCTTGTTATTGATGCGTCAGAAGGGGTAAAAGCTCAAGACAGCAAGATTGCCGGCTTGATATATAATAAGACAAAGGGATGTATATTAATAATAAATAAATGGGATCTTGTGCCAGAAAAAGAGACCGGGACAGCAGAGGAGTATACCTCCAGATTGCGGAAGAAAATATCTTTTTTAAGCTATGCCCCAATAATTTTTATATCTGCACATACTGGTCAGAGGGTCATGAAGATTCTTGACTTTGTTGCTTTAATATGTAATCAGATGCAGCGTAAGGTGCCAACCTCAGCAATGAACAGACTTTTGAGGAGTTGCCAGGAACGTCATAAACCTCCCGCTTACAAAGGAAGAGAGGTTAAGATCAGATACATTACCCAGGTAAGGATATGGCCTCCTGCATTCATTGCCTTTTCAAACTATCCAGAGGGTATAACTAGCTCATATAAGAGATATCTTGTCGGTCGAATAAGAGAGGGACTCGATATTAATAATTCACCGTTGAAACTGTCCTTCAGGACAACCAGAAGAAAGTAAGTGAAGAGAATATCAGATATACTGAGATACTGCATAAGTGCGTTCCTTGAGGATAATTGTATCCACTGGGCTGCATCACTGTCTTTTTATACATTTTTTTCACTTATACCTATCCTATTTCTTATGGTTTCGTTAATAGGGTTCGTCTTAGGTTCTGAAACAGAGCTTTTAGAAAAAGTGATCGCCCTTGTCAAAGAAGGCATACCTTTTTTGAGCGACAGCATAATTTCAAACCTTTATGGACTCATAGAGCGGCGAAAGGTATATAGCTGGTTTTCAGTTTTTGTAATTATATGGTGTGCAGAGTTTGTTCTAAAAGCCATACGCGATGCCATGATTCCCATATTCGGTATCGTTGAGAAGAGGGGGTTAATCTTGAACATGCTTCTCTCATGGGGGGTATTCCTTGTTGCAACTGTAGTTGTCATATTTTCAATTACCGTAACAATTGTTCTGGGATTCTTGGAAACAACTATGATACCT
>JAUXIU010000170.1 GCA_030620895.1 Deltaproteobacteria bacterium | reverse complement strand
TTGTTCTATGCTATGCGCTAAGCGCAAGGCGCAAAGCGAATCTGTCGTAAATAGTGGACGGTCCCCAATATCTACGTCGGCCATGATAATTTGAAGGAAGGCGTGAAACATGTTAAATTTTAGATATGGTTTCAGAAGAGAGGCTAAATAGACTGCCGCGGTTGCCGGGGGTTTATATAATGAAGGGCAAAGGAGGGGAGGTTCTATACATAGGGAAGGCAAAGAACCTCAGGGCAAGGGTCCGTTCTTATTTCCAGGAGACATCTGATACAAGATATACGATAAGGTTCCTCGTTTCAAGGATAAGTGACCTCGAGTATATGATTACCACAAATGAAAAAGAGGCTCTTATCCTGGAGGATACCCTCCTTAAAAAGTTAAAGCCCAGATATAATATTCGACTGAAAGACGACAAGACCTATATTAGCATAAGGCTAACCCTCGATGAAAAATTTCCAAGAATCCTTGTAACAAGAAAAATCAAAAAAGATTCAAGCCGATACTTTGGTCCATATGCCTCTGCCCAGAAGGTCAGGGATACAATAAAGTTTATAAGACGAATATTCCCACTCTGTAACTGCAGTAAGGTAGAGTTCAATAACAGGGTAAGACCGTGCCTCTATTACCAGATGGTAATATGTGCTGCCCCGTGTGTTGGTTATATATCTGAGAAGGACTATGGGGAGTTTGTTAACGGTGTAATAATGTTTCTGGAAGGAAGAAACCAGAGGCTGCTTCGTCTACTCAGGAAGAAGATGATGGAGGCCTCTAAGGCGATGGAGTTTGAAAAGGCGGCAAGGGTAAGGGATCAGATTATTGCAATAGAGGAGACGCTGAAGGAACAGAAAGTAGTATCTTACAGGGGGCTGGACCAGGATGTATTTGCATACTTCAAGGAAGACGGAAATATTGCTGTAAAGGGCTTCTTTGTAAGGGATGGAAGGGTTGTTGGGGATAGTGATTTCTTCTTTGGAGGTACCGAGATCCCTCTAGCCGAGTTTTTCTCATCATTTATAAGCCAATTTTATATGAGAGAAGCCTTTATCCCTGATGAGGTTTTAATACCTCTTGCCATAGAGGATATGGATATTATCCAGGGGTGGCTCTCTGACAGGAAGGGGAAAAAGGTAAAGGTTCTCTCGCCTGTTAGGGGAGAGAGGAAAAGGCTTATAGAAATGGTTTTCGTCAATGCAAGAGAGGTGATAAAGAGGAAGTTGGAGAAGGGAAAGAATGGAGAGATGTTACTCCTGGAAGGGTTGAAGAAGAGGCTAAAACTTGGAAGAGTCCCAAGGATTATAGAGGCGTTTGATATCTCTAACATCGGAGGGGAGATGGCTGTGGGTGCAATGGTAACTTTTAGGGATGCAAGACCGGATAAGGATAGATACCTTTTGTTCAAGGTAAGGCGGGAGGGTGGACCAGACGATTATGGCATGATGAAAGAGGTCATATCAAGGCGGTACGGTGGAGCAAGTAAGGTTGCGAAAGACCTTCCAGATATGATCCTTGTTGATGGTGGGAAAGGTCAGCTTAATATAGTCTGTAATGTCTTTAAAGAGCTGGAGATAAAAGGTCCTGATATTGTATCGCTAGCAAAGGATAGAGATACACAACAAGGAGGATACGGGGGTAGAGCGAGGGGTAGGGGTGAGAGGGTCTATCTTCCAAGGATAAAGGATCCTATCGTTTTAAGGGAGGGTACAAAGACAGACCTGCTATTAAGGCAGATAAGGGACGAGGTGCACAGGTTTGCGATATCCTATCACAAAAAACTAAGGGGTAAGGGTATTGCTTCTATCCTGGATGAGATAACTGGCATAGGGCCTAATAAGAGGAAGGCGTTGCTAACCCGTTTTCGAAGTTTAGAAGGGGTGAGAGGTGCCTCTGTAAAGGAACTCTTGACGATTAAAGGTATAAATGAGAGGATTGCGATATTGATAAAAGAGGCTCTTAAAACAGGAGTTGGTAAACAGTAGACAGGAGTTAGGATACAGGCGTCAGGAGTCGGTGGAAGTGTAACATTGTGAAATAATTAGGTATTTGTGTGTATCTATGGTATGATTTATAAAAAATGGAGGTAAAACTTGAGCTTATTTATTACCTTCGAGGGTATCGAAGGGTGCGGTAAGACTACCCAGCTAGGGATGCTTGATGATTATCTTCAGCAGAAGGGCAGGCGGGTGATGATAACAAGAGAACCAGGAGGGACCAAACTTGGTGAGAGGGTAAGGGATATCCTCCTGAACACTGACGGTATGAATATCTCGTCATGGGCAGAGCTTTTTCTGTATGCAACCTGCAGGGCACAGCTTGTTAAAGAGGTGATAAAACCTGCACTTGAAGGTGATAATATAGTTATATGTGACCGTTTTTATGATTCGAGTGTGGCCTACCAGGGCTATGGGAGGGGGCTTGACCTTGAACCACTTATCGCCATTAACAGGTGTGTTACAGGCGGGATTATACCTGATATCACATTTATACTGGACTGTCCTCCTGAGGCCGGACTGAAGAGGGCGTGGGGGAGAATAAATGCCGGTGGTGAGGTAAGAGAGGACCGTTTTGAAAGGGAGACCATTGAATTTCACAGGGCAGTAAGAGAAGGGTATCTGGAGATAGCCAGAAGAGAACCTGAAAGGGTAAAGGTCATTGATGGAAACAGGGAAATAGGGGAGGTTCACAAAGAGATCTCCGATATAGTGGAAAAGATAGTAGGTAGTTTATAATGTTTATAAGGTTTGCATAGTTGACATGGTTTCTTAGGTTTATAAGGTTAACATGGTTCACATAGTTTACATGGTTTAAATAAAAAATGCAAAGTTACCAAAGAAAACCAGGTAAACCAGACAAACGAGGTAAACAGAGTTAATAAAATAAACTATGCAAACTAGGTAAACCAGGTAAACTATGTAAACAGGGAAGAGGGTGCAGCGAGCCATGCCATTTTCTGATATAATCGGTCATGAGAGAGAGATAAAGATTTTTAAACGGGCGCTTAGGAATGACAGGGTTGCTCATTCCTTCATCTTCTGTGGGCCGGAGGGGATAGGCAAGAGGTTTACAGCTCTGGCCTTTGCCAAGGCGCTAAATTGCAAAGAAGTTGTAG
>JAUXIU010000230.1 GCA_030620895.1 Deltaproteobacteria bacterium | reverse complement strand
TCAGATACACTGCGGCCTCTTCGGGGGGGGTTGGATTTATATAAAAGCCTGTCCCCCACTCAAAGCCTGCAACCTTTACAAGGGTAGGCATAATCTCAAAGTGCCAGTGATAGTATTGATTGTCGGCACTTTTCGCAGGAGATGTATGGAGTATGAAGTTATATGGCGGAGAATCCAAAACAATATCCATTCTCTTCAGTGTTTCTGAAAAGAGCTTTGCAAGGTTTTCGTACTGGTGTTTTTCTGTATTCTCGAAGGAGGATTCGTGTTTTTTTGGCAATACCCAGACCTCAAACGGCGCCTTTGGTGCATAAGGGGTTACGGCAATAAAGTCATGGTTCTCTACAACTACCCTTACACCCTGCATTATCTCCTGCCTTATAATATCACAAAATATACACCTCTCCTTATGTTTGTAATAGTCAAGCGAACCGTCTAGCTCCTCTTGAACCCTCTTCGGGATTATCGGCATGGCTATTAACTGAGAATGTGGATGTTCTAGAGACGCACCGGCAGCCTCTCCATAGTTCTTAAATATAACGATATATCGAAACCTGGCATCCTTCTTGAGGTCAATAATCCTGTCTCTGTAAGTCCAGAGTATGTCCTCAAATTGCTTATCACTAATAGTCGAAAGGGTATCTGAGTGATTCGGAGACTCTAATATAACCTCGTGGGCACCGATACCGTTCATCTTATCATAAACCCCCTCCCCCTCTCTCCCAAGATCACCTTCGACTACTAGTGCCGGATATTTGTTAGGAACTACCCTGATCCGCCAGCCTGGGGTATCAGGTTTAGATTTTTCATTATCCCTGTATGCCAGTAATTCATGAGGGGTCTTATCCTCGTTTCCAGGGCAGAAGGGGCAGAACCCTTCCTTTGTAGGCGGGTGTTCTACTATGAATTCAGACGGCCTTCTCCCACGTTCTGTCGATATTATGACCCACCTGCCAACAATAGGGTCTTTCCGGAGTTCTGGCATAAGCTACCTCAACTACGTCTCTGTTTCTCAAGGGCCTCTTCTTCTGTCTTACAATCGATACAGAATGTTGTAACAGGTCTGGCCTCAAGTCTCTTTTCTGATATACCTTCACCGCATCTTTCGCATATGCCATATTTGCCGTCATCTATCCTTTTAATAGCTTCGTTTACCTTATTTATAAGCCTTCTCTCTCTGTCTTTTACCCTTAAAAGAAAGTTCCTGTCTGTTTCCAGTGATGCACGGTCTGTGGGGTCCGGGAAATTTTCCTCCTCGGACCTGCTCATCCCACTCACGGTTTTTCCAGCCTCATTCAACAGTTCCTTGAGCATCTTATTGAGGGTTTTCCTAAATTGTTGCATCTTATCTTTTTCCATATCAGCGAAATTATAGCTTATACTAGGTAGTTGTGTAAACAGTTTATTGTTTCCAGTGCAAAACCCCTTTAAAATTGAAGATTGAAGATTGACAATTGACGATTTAAAAAATTCAATAATAACTAATAAAAATATTGAAGATTATTTAAAAAAGATTACACAGATTTTTAATCTCC
>JAUXIU010000077.1 GCA_030620895.1 Deltaproteobacteria bacterium | reverse complement strand
GCTGCTACAAGACCTTTCTTTGGCATCTCCCCAAAGGTTTTTAAGGAAAATGGTGAAGAAGCCAGGGCAAATGAAGGCGGTTACCTTGTAATTGATAAGCCATGGCCTGCAATTCTAAGGGGAACGTATGGCGATCCTGAGAATATTAGACTTAAAGAAATCTACTTCAGTCGTTTTCCTGGAAGATATTTTAGTGGCGATGGGGCACGAATCGATGAGGATGGCGATTTCTGGCTCATGGGCAGGATAGACGATGTGCTAAATGTATCAGGCCACAGATTGGGTACAGCAGAGATTGAAAGCTCACTCGTAGCACACGAGACAGTAGCAGAATCTGCAGTTGTGGGGTATTCTCATGAGATAAAGGGCGAAGGGATTTATGTTTATGTGGTTTTGAAGGAAGGGATAGAGCCTTCAGATGAATTAAAAAACATACTCATAGGCCACGTAAAAAAGGAGATAAGCCCTATAGCAAAGCCAGATAAACTACAGTTTGCATCAGGGCTGCCCAAGACAAGGAGTGGTAAGATAATGAGAAGGATATTAAGAAAGATCGCCAACGGTCACGTAGAAGACCTCGGTGATACATCAACACTTGCAGACCCATCTATTGTAAATGTCCTGGTGAAGGAGAGGTTATAAATTGCAACTATACTAAAAAATACGGGGCAGTCTGTTAAGACTGCCCCGTTATCATACTTATATTATCGTCACAAAGATTTACCGGCTGAGGTATTATCAGCCTACCCTTTTGTAAGTCCTTGCAGTTTTAAGTCGTCTTTTAAGTGCCTCTATACGCTTCTTCTTTTTCTTAACACTGGGTTTCTCATAAAACCTTCTCTTCTTCAGTTCCTTAAAGACACCATCCTGAGCAAGCTTCCTCTTGAGCACTTTAAGCGCCCTCTCAAGCTGATTATCGAGCACCTTAACCTCAGACATTAACTTTCCCCCCCCTTCTAAAAAGACCATAATATTATCTCAAAAGATGTATATACAGGTTGAAAAACCCCACTGTAAAAGGGTGAGGCTTTTCATACAAACAACCTTTTGATTCTAAAACAAAAAAAGACATTAGTCAAATATTGTTTTTATTTAAAAACTGATTACACAGATTTTTAAAAGATTACACAGATTTCAATCGTCATTCGGGAATCGTGTATCGTGGATCGTGTATCGAATCACTAACCACGAATCACGAACGACGGTTTTTTTTATTCAACCGTTACTGTTTTAAGTTGTACGTCTCCCGTCCTATACGGTACATCCCTTTTTCTTTTCACCAGAAGTTTTTTTAAGAACTCTCCTGTATATGAACCCTTTGTATCAGCAATCTCCTCTGGCGTCCCCTCAGCAATTACCATACCGCCCTCATCTCCCCCTTCGGGACCCAGGTCTATTATATAATCAGCTGTCTTTACTACATCAAGATTGTGTTCGATTATAACTATAGTATTACCTGCAGCCTGTAAATTTTGCAGGACATCGAGTAACTTCTGGATATCGGCAAAATGTAGTCCTGTGGTCGGCTCATCAAGGATGTAAAGCGTCTTACCTGTTGCCCTCTTTGCAAGTTCTCTGGCGAGTTTAATTCGCTGTGCTTCTCCACCGGAAAGGGTAATTGCCGACTGCCCTAATCTTATATAGCCAAGACCAACATCGTAGAGTGTCTGAAGCTTACTTTTTATGGCAGGAATATTTTCAAAGAAGGGAAGGGCCTTTGTAACAGTCATGTCAAGATAGTCCGCTATATTCTTTCCCTTGAACCTTACCTCAAGGGTCTCACGGTTATATCTCCTGCCGTTACAGACCTCGCAAGTAACATAGATATCGGGGAGAAAGTGCATCTCAACCTTTATGACACCATCCCCCTCGCACGCTTCACACCTCCCACCTTTTACATTAAAACTGAACCTTCCCGGTCTATAACCTCGCATCCTCGCCTCAGGGAGTTGAGAAAACAAGTCTCTTATAGGTGCAAAGACCCCGGTATAGGTTGCAGGGTTGCTCCTTGGTGTTCTGCCGATAGGTGATTGATCTATATCTATAACCTTATCTATAAACTCAAGTCCCAGGACAGACCCCACCTCGCCTGCTCTGTCCTTCGATTGATAAAGTCGCTGGGCCAATACCCTATATAGAGTATCAACTACAAGCGTTGACTTCCCTGAACCTGATACTCCCGTAACACAGGTTATTAGGCCGATTGGAATCTTTACGGTAATTGATTTTAAGTTATTTGCACAGGCACCCTTCAATACAAGAAATCTTTCATCCGCTGAACATCTCTTGGCTGGTGTGGGTATGGAAAGTTCGCCGGATAGATATCTTCCTGTAAGCGACTTTTTATTATCCATTATCTCTCTCGGTGTACCAGTTGCTACCACATATCCCCCATTCTCACCCGCTCCAGGTCCCATATCTATAATATGGTCCGCTGTCAATATGGTCTCCTCGTCATGTTCCACCACAAGGACTGTGTTCCCCATATCCCTTAATTCCATAAGCGCATCTAGTAGTCTCCTGTTGTCCCTCTGGTGGAGGCCTATACTAGGCTCATCGAGGATATAAAGGACACCAACAAGACCTGAACCGATCTGTGTTGCCAGCTTTATTCTCTGTCCTTCACCACCAGAAAGGGTGGCGGCAGTCCTTTCGAGGGTCAGATATCCCAATCCTACACTTACAAGAAATCCCAACCTCGCACATATCTCCTTTAATATCCTCCTGGCTATCTCCCCTTCTGCACCCTCCAACCTTAATCCCTTAAATAAACCGTACGAATCCTTTATGCTCATTCTTACAATATCGAATATTGAATAATCTTTTATCTTTACAAAGAGCGATTCCCTCTTTAATCTTGCCCCATGACAGACCGGGCAGGGCTGGCTGTTCATATAATTCTCAAGTTCCTTCCTCACATCATAAGATTCTGTTTCCAGATACCTTCTTTCCAAATTTTTTAAAATGCCTTCAAACCTCCTGGTATATGCATGCCTCCTGTTGCCCTTAACATAATAGAACTCAATCTCTTCATCCTCTGAACCGTATAGGAGGGCATTCTGTATACTAGGCGATAGATCCTTGAATGGTGTATAGATATCAAAATTATAGTGTCTGGAAAGGGCATCAATCATCTGGTAGAAATAAACTGAGCTCTTTTTCCCCCATGGAATTATCGCTCCTTCCCTGAGGGAAACCTTTTTATCAGGCACCACAAGATTTGGATCGAAGTATAGCTTACTCCCGAGACCGGAGCAATCAAGGCACGCTCCGTGCGGGCTATTGAATGAAAAGGTAGTGGGAGTAAGCTCTGGATAGCTAATGCCACACTCTACACAGGCAAGTTTCTGATTAAAAAATATGGATCTAGATGGCTTGGGTTCATTGTCTTTTAGTATCTCTACCTTTACAATACCATCCGATAACCTGGCGGCAACTTCTAGAGAATCTGCAAGCCTCCTTACGATACTATCCTTGATCACCAACCTGTCTATAACCACATCTATATAATGCTTTTTCTTTCTATCCAGTACAATCTCATCTATTAATTCATACATCTCACCATCTACCCTTACCTTTGTGTAGCCTTCCCTTCTGAGCTTATCTAATTCTCTCTTATATTCCCCCTTTCTACCTCTAATGATCGGTGAAAAGAGTATTATTCTCGTATTCATGGGTATGTCCATTACCTTGTCAACCATCTGCTGGATTGTCTGGGATGTAATCTCCTTCTCACATCTATAACAATAGGGCCTGCCAACTCTTGCAAAGAGAAGCCTTAAATAATCGTATATCTCTGTAACGGTACCTACGGTTGATCTGGGATTCTTGCTTGTGGTCTTTTGCTCGATCGATATCGCAGGTGAAAGCCCCTCTATGGATTCCACATCTGGTTTCTCCATCTGTTCAAGAAATTGCCTGGCATAGGCTGAAAGACTTTCAACATACCTGCGCTGCCCCTCTGCATAGATGGTATCAAATGCAAGAGACGATTTGCCGGAACCACTTACACCAGTAATAACAACGAGCCTATCCCTTGGAATATCAAGATCGATATCCTTGAGGTTGTGCACCTTTGCACTTTTTATTACTATTTTTTTCATATTAATGACCTGAACCCTTTCACTCGCAGTAGGGGACAGTCCCCACTCAAGAACACGCTTTGCGCAAAGCGCTCTGCGCATGGCAAAATCAGAGTCGGGATAGTCCCACTAAACTTTCTTCGCCATACTTACAGCCATCTCTATCGCCGCTATCATACTCTTGGGCGATGCGACACCCTTCCATGCGATATCATATGCCGTGCCATGGGCTACTGAGGTCCTTATGATCGGTAACCCCAGAGTCACGTTTACACCATCCTCGAAATGGATGAGCTTCAATGGTATCAGCCCCTGATCGTGATACATACATACAACAACATCATACTCCTTGTTCTCTATCGTTCTATAAAAGACAGTATCAGGTGGTAAAGGGTCTGATACCTCTATTCCCGCCCGCCTCGCCCTTTTTATAGCGGGGACAATTACCTTCTTTTCTTCGTTACCAAAAAGCCCTTTTTCTCCTCCGTGGGGGTTAAGGGCGGCAACGGCAATCCTCGGCTTCAGTCCAAAATACTTTTTGAAGGTTCCATCCGTTAACTGTATAGTTTTATAAATGTTATCTATAGTAAGAAGCCCTGGCACACTCTTTATTGATTCGTGTATGGTCACCAGGACCACCTTGAGCTTCTTGCCCCCGAGCATCATCGCATAATCTCTTGTCCTGGTGAGATCAGCCATAAACTCTGTATGACCCGGAAATTTATAACCAGCCCTATTTATAGCCTCCTTATTTATGGGCCCGGTCACCATGGCGTCTACATCACCATCCATTGCCATAAGTACCGCCTCCTCAACATATCTCATCATGGCTCTTCCACAGGCGCTATCAGGTCTGCCTGGTCTTATCTCTTCAGGATTGAGACTCGAAAGATTTATAATTCTGATATCTGCTGCCGGCCACTCGATTCCCATCTTTCTCGCCAGATATCGAAGAACCACCTCATCCCCCAGAACAGCTAGACGACAAAGTCTCTTAACCTTTGAGCTTGTGACAGCCTTAAGCACGACCTCCGGGCCAATCCCAGCAGGGTCTCCCATGGTTATTGCAACTGTTGTCTTCACCTAAAAATACCTAGTTTCGTGTTACGTAGGGGACTGTCCCCATTCAAGAACACGCTTTGCGCAAAGCGCTCTGCGCATGGCAAAATCAGAGTGGGGACTGTCCCTAAACCCCCAACATTTTCATCTCCCTCTGTAAGGAAGATTTTTAATTCTTAACCTCAGCCTAAACCTTAGCCTCATCCTTAACCTCAGCCTAAGCCTCTTATAGCCTTACGTCAATATGAGACCTCTCTTTCACTTCCTCAAGCCATACCCTGTATCTCTCATCAATAATATTCTGAAATAGTATGGAATATATCTCATCCCTCACATCATCCAGCGGTCTTAACTTCCTTTCTTGTTTATCTATAAGTTTTATTATAGATAAACCAGACGATGTCTTGATAATTTCACTAACCTCTCCTATTAAAAGTCTTCCTGCCACATCTTCAATAGCCTTATCCATCTCTCCTGCATATAGATACCCCAGATCGCCATCCCCCGATACATTTGGTGCATCTGAATAGATCTTTATAAGTTCTCCAAAGTCCTTGCCATCCTTTAATATATTGAGGAAATCATTGGCCTTTTGTTCAGCATTCTTCTCATCATTATCAAGAAAGGTTATGATACTAAACCGGTATGAAGGCAGACCATAAAATTTATCCATTTTCTGCTTGTAATAATTATCTAT
>JAUXIU010000212.1 GCA_030620895.1 Deltaproteobacteria bacterium | reverse complement strand
TTCCAGGTGCTACGGTCCATATAGCGTCTGGCATGTTGTCCACTGGTATTAATCTATATGGAATTAACAGAGAGATTGCGGATATAATTTCTGCCATATACGAAGTTGTAAATACAAAAGCAAACGATCTTTCTAGACTGCAAGACCTTATTATAAAAAAGATAGCAAGAAAACCGTCTGTTTTAAAAAATCTTATTGATTTTTCAAAGTTGATAGAAACAAGAGAAGTAATAATGGAATATCTCATGGACAATGACAATCCAGCCATAAGTTTAAACAGAGAACTTCAAGACATATGTCAGAATAATAAGCTTCTCCAGAACGTTATAGGCGATGCCAGAAAGACGAGCAGGCTTAAGAAATCTCTGGAGGATTCGAGAAGTAAATATGAAAAGGATACTAAAAGAAGTGAAAAAATAGAGGCGATAAAGAAGTGCCTGTCTTCCGCTAGAAAGCCATCAGTATTGGGTTGGCTTGGAGGGAAACGGCAAAAAGGTGTCACTGAAAAGTTGCGAGATATCGTTCAGGGCTTTCTGGCGTATAAGTTTGATAGAGATATCGAAGGGTTCGTTAATCTTATGAGGGGGATTCTTGTTGACAGGAGAGGAGAATTTTCTAGAGAGGTATTGAAGAGTGAATATGAAAGGGGGAGGTTATACAGGTTCTCAAGTGATGAAACTCAAATTATCAAGGCGCTTGAGCTTGAAGAACGGGGCTATCTATTTGTGGATATGAAGGACTTTTCAAGAAAGACCTTTAAGGTTAAAGAGATTGCAATGGCTGATTTTATGAAGGTTAATTTCTATGTGCCTATACTTGAGGCAGCGAGAAGATACAGGCGGGGTAGCGGTTTACTAGAGGATACCAGTGGAATACAATTGGATAACATCCTTGGTGATGCCGCTGTGTTTTCAGGGGGTGTTTCAAGCCTGGTTTATCTTGCAAGGGATATTCAAAAGATATCGGTAAAATACAGGGAAGAACTGAAAAAACGCTTTTCCTCCTTATCTGACCAGAGGACAACAAGCAAGATCCACGAAAATTACGGAAGGGTGAAAGAAGATTTAAAGAAGGAGCAGAAGGAGGCAGAGAAGGCTGTTTCCAGAGCAGAGAAAGGTGCCAAGGCAAGGCTAATAGGATTAAAGGAGAAGGAAAGTAGGCTGGAGAGGAATTACAGGGAAGCACTGGAGGAGGCCATAAAGACAGAGATTGAATCAGGACTGATCATAACTTATGGTAAAAAGGCGGAGAATATAATCATTCTTGGGAAGAAGGATTTTTTTAAAGAGGTTAATATTGCTATTGGGGAGAAGATTAACGAGGCTGCCAGAGGAACATATAGAAATTCAGTTGTATGGGCAAAACTAGAGATGGCACTTGAAGGTGAGAGGCATAAGAGGAATAAGCCAGAGTTGAAATATCCTTTTGATGTTTATATAGACAGGACGTATAGTATAAGAATGACTCCAGATATGGATACGGCCATAGAGGAACTGATGACACATAGGGATACGGGAATGATAAAGGGACTTGCCGAGCTCGTAGCTAATGAATACTTCTCCGACTTGAAAAAGATAGCCTCTGGAACACCTATATCGAGTACTAAATTGCTGCGGTCTATGACCGATATATATAATAAAGGACAGTCTCTTAGCTCCGATGCCTTAAAGGCGTATATAACGGAAACGCGTGGTGTTAAAAATTTCTTTCAGAGAAGGGCAAACGTTCAGGAGTTGCACGAGGAAATCAGGGAGATATTCTATTTCCCGGTTGACCCATTGGAGTTGTGGTTTGGAGTAGAGGTGAAAGATGGTGTTGAGATGGTGGAAATATTTTACATGGCAGGAAAAGTAACCTTCAAAGGGTTCGAGGAGGCACCGCCTACAGTAGTTTATGAGATGCTCAACAGGGAAGGAGAGTTCTTCAAGATGATTATGAAATACCACTTCAAAGAATGGTACGATTTTGCAAGAGACAGCAAGAGACAATAAAAATCATCCTCCACATTCATCTTCTTTTTTTAATTGACATCTTTTTGGACTTTATGTATTTTGAAGCCTCTTGATTTATACAGAAGCAGGGGACAGTCCCAGAAAGATTGAGGATTGAGGAAAGAGGTTTGAGGTTTAAAGCCTCTAACCTCCCTCCTCCAACCTCTAACGGAATACGCAGAATAGGG
The DNA here is from genome assembly GCA_030620895.1 of Deltaproteobacteria bacterium. GTDB lineage: Bacteria > Desulfobacterota > GWC2-55-46 > S146-70 > JAUXIU01 > JAUXIU01. The sequence goes on along the minus strand of JAUXIU010000212.1, from coordinate 175 downwards.
ACAGTCCCATTAGGAGGACAAATAGTGGGTAAAAACATAGTTCAAAAGGTTTTGGGAGAACACCTGGTATCGGAAGAGCTGATACCAGGCAAGGAGATTGCGATAAAGATAGATCAGACCCTGACCCAGGATGCCACAGGAACCATGGCATATCTACAGTTTGAGGCCATGGATG
>JAUXIU010000226.1 GCA_030620895.1 Deltaproteobacteria bacterium | reverse complement strand
CCATTTGTACAGGCGATCCACAATAGACTGGGGTTTGAGATAGCCCGGGGTTGTACAAGGGGCTGCAGGTTCTGTCAGGCAGGTATCATCTATAGGCCGGTAAGGGAGAGGGATCCCGATGAAATTTTAAGGATAATCGAGGAATCTTTAAACAATACCGGTTACGATGAATTGTCTCTCCTTTCATTGAGCACCGGAGATTATTCATGTCTAGAGGAACTATTGGTCAGGCTTATGGAGATGCTAACGGAGAGGAAGGTTGCCGTATCGTTGCCTTCCATGCGTGTTGGCACATTGAGCCCCAGACTCGCAGAAGAGATAAAGAAGGTTAGGAAGACAGGCTTTACCCTTGCCCCTGAGGCCGGCACGGAGAGGCTTAGAAGAGTAATAAATAAGGGTATAAACGAAAGAGACCTTATCGAAACCATAAGCAATGTGTTTTCCCTCGGTTGGAGGACTATAAAGCTCTATTTTATGATTGGTCTACCCACTGAGAGAGATGAAGACATATCAGCGATCGTAAAACTTGCAGAGGAGGTAAATAGGAGCAGCAGGAGAAAAGGACCACACCATAACGTGACGGCCAGCATTTCGACATTCATCCCAAAACCCCATACACCGTTCCAGTGGGAAAGCCAGATAGATATCAAGAGATGTCGCGACAGGCAGTCTTTCCTGAGAAAGGAGCTGAAGAAGAGGCGATTTGACTTTAAGTGGCAGGATGCAGAGATGAGTCTCCTTGAAGGACTCTTCTCCAGGGGGGACAGGAGGCTCGCATCCGTTATAAAGAGGGCATTTGATAAGGGTTGCAGGTTCGACGCCTGGGGAGATCAGTTTAAGTTCGATATATGGGAGGGTATTCTTAAAGAGGAAGGAGTGGATATTGCCTTCTACCTGTACAGGAGAAGGCCCAGAGACGAAGTTTTTCCATGGAACCATATAGACACAGGTGTTAACAGGGAGTTCCTTTGGGAGGAATACGGAAAGGCCGTTGGGACAACCGAAGGTATGATTGTAGAAGAAACACCTGACTGTAAGGTAGGGATATGCAGTACATGTGGTATATGCGATTTTAAGACCATTAAGAATATAACATTCTATAAGGATGTATCAGGAGAAGGTTCTAAGGTCTTTGAACCACAAGAGCCATGTAATATCAGTCAAAGATCAAAGGAACAGATCCTTAAAACAAAGGTCCATGAACCAGGGGTCAGACATAAGGAGACGCCTGTAAGAATACGGCTGTCATTCACTAAAACCGGCGATATGCGGTTTCTAAGTCACCTGGAGATGGCAACTGTATTTATAAGGGCTGTTAATCGGGTTGGGCTTCCAATAAGATACTCCAGAGGTTTCCATCCCCTTCCACAGATAACCTTTAGCCCACCCATTCCGCTGGGATTGGAGAGCATAACCGAATATGTCGAACTAATGTTAGACGAATGTATGGAAATAGATGATATAATAGAGAATCTCAATGGAACATTGCCAGATGGCCTAAAGGTCTTGCTGGGTAAAAAGATACCCTTGAATCTTCCTTCCCTCTCTGATACTATAAAAGAAAATGAATATATAATATTCGTAGACAAGGCCCCTTCAGGGCTTAATATTGACCTTCAAAAAATTAATTATCTTATAAAGGAGTTGCTAATAAAAAAATCTTTGGT
>JAUXIU010000177.1 GCA_030620895.1 Deltaproteobacteria bacterium | reverse complement strand
GCGGGGCTTACGGCGTGCATCCTGTTGATGAATCCACGTTTCGTGCTTCGTCGTTCGTTGTTCGTGGTTCGATTTACGATACACGATACACGATACTATTTGCTCTATCTTCAAATCGTTCAATCTTCATCGCTCTCTAACCGTGAACCGTGACCCCTGGAACTGTGAACCTGAGTAGGTACCAAAATTTGCCGTTAAGCCGCATTGCCACAGAAGAACCCCACCATAAATGGTGGGGTTCTTCAATAATATTATTGTTTCCAGTGCAAAAACCTATAGAAAAATAATTAACCATCCGCCGTAGCACATGCCAGATATTCCAGACCCCACACATTCTTCCAAAAGCAGATATTGTATTATTTCTTCTTTTGCTCCTTTTCACCAGGCTCAGCCATAGTTACTTCTCCAGCAGATATCTCTCTGAGGGCGATCACTATAGGTCTGTTATCACTATCCACCAGCTGCTTAGCACCCTTGATTAGCATTCTTGCCCGTTGTGAGGCAATGTGAACAAGGGCAAATCGACTCTCTACCTTTTTTAAACTGTCCTCTATGGTTATCCTCGCCATCTTTATATCCTCCTTGGTTATATTTTTATCTGGTTACACATATTATACGCTCAGATTACACACGTTTTTTAAAAACTTAAACCATGCAATCACTTAATAATATCGCCGAATATCTCCATGACTCTTGGAAGCGAATGCTCCTTTCTGGACCTTTCAGCAATTATAATAGACTTAAATATTTCAAAGGCGCTATCAAGATTATCGTTGATTATACTATAATCGTATAATCTGACTTCCTTAATTTCCAGCTTTGCGTTCTCTAACCTTTTCTCTATCTCCCTTTTGTTGTTATTTGCCCTCTTTCTAAGCCTCTCTTTGCACACAGCCAGAGAGGGAGGCAATACAAATATGGATGTTGCATTCTTCATCCTTTCCTTTACCTGCCTAGCCCCTTGCACGTCTATATCAAGCGCTACATCGTAGCCTTTTGTATGGAGAGATTCCAAGCCTCTTATCGATGTACCGTACATATTACCATGAACCTCCGCCCATTCGAGGAATTCGTTATTCCCGATCATTCTCTGAAATCTCTTCTTATCAATAAAGTGATAGTCAACTCCATCTTCCTCACCATATCGGGATATTCTTGTAGTATAAGATATAGAATGTCTTATATCTCCGAAATAATCAACAGCCATCTGACATAGCGTTGTCTTGCCAGCCCCTGATGGGGCTGAGACTATAAAAAGGAGTCCTTTACTTGTAACCCCTGATTTCTGACTTCTGAATTCTTTTTTATTCAATATTCTGAACCTGTTCTCTTATCTGCTCGAGTTCCCACTTCATCTCTACTACCATATGTGAAATATCAACATCATTTGCCTTGGAAGCTATAGTATTAATCTCCCTCAGCATCTCCTGACAAAGAAAATCGAGTCTTCTTCCGTTAGGCTCGTTCAATTCCATCGTCTTGTTAAATTGTTCAATATGGCTATCAAGTCTGGTAAGTTCCTCAGTAATATTCGATCTCTCTGCAAATATAGCAACCTCCGCCAAAAGCCTTTGTTCTTCAATCTGTATATCGGAGAACGATTCTATCCTCCTCTTCAGCCTTTCCCTGTAAAAGTCTATAACCGAAGGCTCTCTCTCTCTTATCTTTGCAACATACCCTCCAAGTGCCACTAAGCCGGATGATATATCATGTGAAAGGTTTTTACCTTCTGCCTTTCTCATGTCTGTGAGTTTAGACAATGCTGTATCAATCCCTTCTTTCAACTCCTCCCAATTATTTTCTCCATACTCCAACTCTCCCTTTAAAAATATCTCCCTGAACATCAACATCAAAGAAAGGTCGATGCTGCCATCTATATTCAGCTCCTCCTTGAGTCTTTTTATTGCATCAAGATAGTTCCTTGCCAAAGGAATATTTATATCCAGGGACTTTGCGGTATCAGAGGTCGAATGAACATATACGGTGAAATATCCCCTGGAAAATCGCCTTTTTATCATCTCCCTAATCTTCTGTTCATATTTTAAGAATCCTTCGGATAACCTCATGGAAATCTCTATAAAGCGATGGTTAACACTCCTCGCCTCGATTGAATATCTCCTTCCCTGCAAGGTAATTTCACTACTACCATAGCCTGTCATGCTATTAATCATCGGACAATTTTAACAGTATGCACGCCGTAAGCCCCGCCTTATAGGCGGGCTCAAGGCGTGCTAAGGTAAATGGAAACTTCCTTTCTGTCAAGATACCCCGCCCTGTGGGCGGGGTATCTTCACTTAAGTTGATGGTTATACCGTTTTCGGATCTGTAGCATAATATTCTTTATATTCTTCTCTGCATAATCAGGGAATGTCCAATTGAGAGGGATATAGCCTTCATTTTTTTTATATATAAGGGTAAGTTCTGCATAAATCCCATCTCTAAGATACAACCTGTGGCTGAAATTCTTGCAACTCGTTAGAACAACCTTTTCCAATGCAATATATCCAGGATCTATATTTATCATTCTCTTTCCATCCTTAGCTGTATATTCCCCCTCGATGCTATTCGTGAAAAGTTTTACAGACGAAATTATATCCGGCCTTATAAGGTTTTCGAATGAGACAATCTTTCTAAATAATCCTCCACCAAACTCATCCCTATAGTAGTCAGTATGTTTAAACTCTATCATTTCACTCAAAAAATCAATCTTTCCAAACTTTTTTTCAAGTCTCCCAATTACCTTTTGTATTAAGACTCCTTCCTTTGTAAATAGGCTAGAAAATAGCTTTACAAGAGACGGTTCTAAAGGTTTAGCCAACGGTTTATCCCTGATTTGATTTATTTAGTAACTACTCAGGTTGCCTGGTTCAAGGTCAAGATACCCCGCCCACAGGGCGGAGCATCTTGACAGCAAGGAAGTTTCCATTACTTTAGCACGCCTTGACCCCGCCTACAAGGCGGGGCTTACGGCGTGCATCCTGTTCAGGGTTGGTCGCCTTCTCTTG
>JAUXIU010000134.1 GCA_030620895.1 Deltaproteobacteria bacterium | reverse complement strand
TGATTTTTGAAAGATTTCACAGATTTTTAACCCCTTGTTTTTGCGCTTTTTACAGTAAAAACAATTTTATTTAATTAAATTAAATACTGAAACAAACAATTACTTAATTGGTGTCCATCCGGAAACTCATTCGGACATTGATGCAGTTTTCAATTCGGAAAGTAGCAATTTTGTGCAAGAAGGGGACTGTCCCTGGTGAAAAGGCACTTTACGGATGAAAACTAATTAGAACAAATTGATGAGATGAGGAAGATAGCATCAAGGACAAATACAAAGGAACTGCTTTCACAGATAAACGTTACCTCCCTTGTCGATGTGATGCTTGTCCTGCTCATCATATTCATGGTAACTGCCCCCATGATGCAGGAAGGCATAGACGTAAACCTCCCAAAGGTAAGGGCAGGAGCCATAACATCCGATGAAGAGCCATTGATTATTTCAATAAACAAAAAAGGGCATCTTTTTATTGAAAAGAAGAAGGTCACTGTTAAAGAGTTAGGCAAGAAGTTGAGCACAATACTAAAGAGAAGAAAGGAAAAGATGGTGCTACTCATGGCTGATGCCGAGGTTCCCTATGGTCATGTTATAAAGGCTATGGCGGAGATACGCAATGCAGGCGTTGATAAGGTCGGTATGGTAACTGAACCCCTTGATGCAAAAATGAAATAATTACCATGTTAAAAGCCAGGCTCCTTGATATATTTCATAACTTCGACAACAGTTTAGGGCCTGATTTTAACAGGATGGTTGCAGTATCGGTTATCCTCCATACTATGGTCTTCTCCCTGGCTATCTTTTTTCAAAATACACCGCATAGCAAGTTAATATATACGTCAATATACACGGTTAACCTTGTCGAGTTGCCAAGATCAAGGCCAGGTCACCCTCGCGTCGTGAAAAAAAGGCCTAAGGCACCCAAAACCACAAAGAGGAAGGTGCAAACCATAACTGTAAAAAAGAAGACCACTTCAATAAAAAGTATACAGCCAAAAAAGACGGAAGCCGCCATCCCTATCAAGAAGGAGGAGGCGTTTTTATTATCAGATACACTTGAGAGAATAAATGAAAATGTAAAGAGAAGGGACGAGGAATCTCTTATCCAGACAAGCATCGACAAATTTAAGAGGAATGCAAAGGAGGCCGAGGGCAGAAAATGGCGTATTGAGGAACTGAAGAGAGCGTTGGCTGAAGGTCAAAGATCTATAGATATAGGAAGTCCAACCTCCCAGGTATCGGGGGCGGTAGAGAAAGGGTTATTCGACATGGAGTTTAAGGCTTACTATCAAACCATCTGGGAGAGGATCAGCTCGCTATGGATATATACCGGGCCGGTAAAGGAGCGGGAGTTTACAACTATAGGAATAAGGATAGGAGACTCGGGTGAGATAATAGAGCGCTGGGTTGAGAGGAGATCCAGTGAAACAGAGCTAAACGAATCTGCCTTAATGGCCATCGATATGGCAACAAAGGATAGACCCTTCCCCTCCCCTCCAGAGGGCATAGACAGGGAGATAGCTATCAGATTCTGTCCTGCAGGATGTCCAAAAAAATAGATGAAACATCTATCCTATCTACTCATATTCTTGAGCCTATTTTTACACTCTCTGGCAGAATCGAAGGTTTATATTGATATTAATGCACCAAAGGGGAAGAGGCTTCCCATAGCAATTCAGGAGTTCAAGAAATTAGGTGAAATGCCGTCTGAAATCCTGGCAGATGATCTGAGAGATGTGTTGATATCGGACTTGAGTTTCTCGGGTCTTTTTGATCTCATAGATATGGTTGGCTATTTAGAGGATATAGATTCATCAGGCCTTACAGCCAGTGAAACAGACTTTCGAGACTGGCGCATAATTGGTTGCCAAACATTGATTAAAGGTGGAATATGGGTTGATAACAACAGCATAAAAGTCGATATAAGGCTCTTTGATGTAATGCTGGAAAAGGTCCTGATAGGTAAAAGGTATATCGGTAAAGCATCGGATATCCGGAAGATTGCACACAGATTTGCCGATGAGGTGATTACAAACCTTACTGGCGAAAGAGGGATATTTTCTACAAGACTTCTCTTTGTATCAGATATATCAGGTAATAAAGAGGTTCATATCTCAGACTATGATGGACAAAATACAAGGCAGATCACAAACAACGGTTCTATCAACCTTTCACCACAATGGTCCCCGGACAGTTTCAGTATCATATACACCTCTTACAAGGATAAACACCCATACCTCTATATGCGAAAATTGTCAACAGGCACTGAAAGAAAGATTCTGTATAAACCCGGTATAAATATAGGCGGAAGGTGGTCTCCAGATGGCAAGATAATTGCTGCCACACTCTCTCTAGATGGAAACCCAGAATTATATATAATGGACATCAAAACCAGAACTTTAAAAAGGTTGACAAAAAATTATGGTATAGATGTATCTCCCAGCTGGTCTCCTGATGGTAAAAAACTAGCCTTTGTCTCAGATATAGCTGGCAATCCACATATTTATGTGATAGATTCCGACGGGACCGACCGCAGGAGACTAACATTCAAAGGAAAATACAACACCAGCCCCGCATGGTCACCAAGAGGGGATCTTATAGCATTTGCAGGGTCTGACGGCGGGGTGTTCAATATATATACTATAAGGCCTGACGGTAGAGGATTGAAGGTACTTACATCTGAGGGCAATAACGACACACCCACATGGTCTCCAGATGGACGGTATATAGCTTTCAGTTCATTAAGGCGTGATGGCAAAAAAAATGGGATACATATATTATGCGGGCTGATGGTTCAAACAAGAAGAAAATTATCTCTGGTATGGGTAACAGCATGTCCCCTTCATGGTCGCCATACCCTTGATAATGGTTCTTGGAAAAAGAATGAGTAATTTTTAAAAATCTTCAATCTTCAATTGTCAATCTTCAATTTTTATGGGTTTTTGCACTGGAAACAATTATTGTTTTTACACTTTATATAGAAGAAAACACTTAATGACCACTCGTTTATAAGCAATCTGTTATCATTTAACATCAAATAATCTATTCAAGGAGGAATGGAAGATGAGAAGAAGGATAACCCTATTAACCGTTATTGCTCTATTCTCTATCACCCTATTTAGTGGCTGTGCAAAAAAAACCTTAAAGGAAGATGTCTTTGAAGAATCCATAGGGGCTGCTGAAAGGGCAATTAAAGAAGAAGGGCCTGCGGAGGTGGCCCTTGTGGAGAAGGAACCACCCGTGGTTACACCTATTGTAGTACCGGTGGATGAGTTAAGCCGCATGTTTAAAGAAGAAGGCAGGCTCACATCCATATACTTCGACTACGACAAGTTCTCCATAAGAGACGATGCAAAACCTGTACTGAACATGATAGCACGGTGGTTAAAAAAGAACAAAGATGTATCCATACGCGTACAGGGACATGCCGATGAAAGGGGAAGCAATGAATACAATATTGCCTTAGGTGAGAGAAGGGCCCAGAGCACCAAGAACTACCTTACTATGCTGGGTATAAGCCCCCGCAGACTTTCATCGATAAGCTTCGGCGAAGAGATGCCAGCAGATTCAAGACATTCAGAAGAGGCATGGGCAAAAAACAGGAGGTCTGAATTCGAGGGAACATCTAGATAACCCCTATTAGGATTGACGAATGACGGCTATAGACAAAAGGTAAGGGTTAAGAGGCCAGTGCAGTAGTTAGGTTAAGTTAAAGTGAACAAAAAACCAACTACCTAACCCATTGACCAAGCCGGCATACTAACCCTAACCTAACGACTTAACCAATTGAAGATTGGAAAATGAAGAATTAGGAATTAGGGATAACAAATCAAGAAACATCTCAAAGGATTTAACGTGAGACT
>JAUXIU010000129.1 GCA_030620895.1 Deltaproteobacteria bacterium | reverse complement strand
GGATGCCTTTATACTTGTAAATTATGCAAATGGAGATATGGTTGGGCACACTGGGATTGTTTCAGCAGCCGTAAAGGCATGTGAAGCGGTTGATGAATCTACAGGAAGAGTTGTCAGGGCTGCAAGGAAGAGGAACTGGACAGTAATTATTACATCTGATCATGGAAACGTGGAGCGGATGATAGATTCCGCCACAGGGGGGGCTCATACGGCACATACGAGCGATCGTGTCCCTTTTATCCTCATAGATGATGAAATGAAGGATATATTTCTTAGGGAAGGTGGGCTTGCGGATGTTGCGCCAACAATACTTGAAATAATGGAACTGGAAAAGCCAGTTGAGATGTCAGGGGAGTCTTTAATAAAAAGGGGATAGCAGGTATTTTAACAAGAGGGTAAGTCAAAAAGCCAACTACCATAAGCTAAAGCCGATGGCTTGAGGATTCAAGGATCCGAGGGTTCAAGTAAACCCCCGTTCCTTATTATATTCTACTCGAACCCTTAGAGTCGCAAAAAGCCAAGTTAAAGTCTTCATTTAAAGGGCAAATAAGTTGTTTTTTGTTAATATTATGCTATAATGTGGAAATGAGTATTTTAAATCACAAGAAGGATTTTAAAAATCCGGAGGGAACAAATAAAGTGAGAAGTTCTCTATTTAAGGCTGGTATTTTCCTTATAGCTATCAGCTTTCTAGTATATCCATTGTACCTTATTATACCTTTTCTTACTGTATCCTTGCAGACCAAGACAATGCTCTTTTTTACCGGTTTAGTCTTTAGCTGGGGCCTATTCGGAGCAGGTGGACTTATTGCCGGGAAGGAAGGGTATCCATTTCTTAAGGCTGCGATAAAAAAGATATTCTACTAAAAATATCTGTTTGTAATAGGCATCCTCCTGTCCTTGCCAAAGGCCCGTGGTGTAATCTTTATCCCTGGAGGGGCCTGCCTCCTTTTATATTCACTTGCGTCAACCTTCCTTATTATATCCCTGAGCATCTTCTTGTTAAATCCCATTTCGAGTATCTCTTTAATACCTTTATCTTCTTCTATATATGCCTTGAGGATAGAGTCAAGGATATCATAAGGTGGTAATGTGTCCTGGTCCTTCTGGTTTGGTTTTAACTCCGCTGATGGTTCCTTTTTTAAGATCTTTTCAGGGATTATTTCTCCATCTTTGAGACTGTTCATGTACCTTGAAAGCTCATATACCATCGTCTTTGGGATGTCTTTTATAACTGCGAACCCGCCTGCCATATCTCCATAGAGTGTGGCATACCCTACGCTCATCTCGCTCTTGTTGCCTGTAGTAAGGACCAGCCAGCCGAATTTGTTTGAGATGGCCATGAGTATATTCCCCCTTATCCTGGCCTGGATATTCTCCTCGGTTACATCTCTCTTGTATCCTTTGAAGGTTGCTTTTAATAATTTGAGATAGGTATCCATGGGTTCATCTATAGGTAATGTAATGAGTTCCAAATTCAGATTGCGTGCAAGGGCTATGGTATCTTCTCTGCTGGAATTCGATGTGTAGAGGGAAGGCATGAAAACACCTGTAACATTCTTGCTTCCAAGTGCATCTACGGCAATAGAGGTGACCAATGCAGAGTCTATTCCACCACTCAGGCCTATTACGGCATGTCTGAAACCATTCTTTTTTACATAGTCCTTTGTTCCAAGGATGAGTGCCCTATGAACCTCCTCAAGAGGTTTGAGCAGATCCGCTACACTTGTCGCTAGAGGTCTTCTCCTCCTTCTTCTCAGCTTGGCGCTCAGTGTCACCTTCTTTATTTTCTCTTTAAATAGAGTCCTATTCTTTCTCTTCCTTGGGTCGCGGACCATCGTTCTGAAGACGGCCTCGGTATCCAGGTCTGTAACGATCAACTCCTCTTTAAAGGCCTTTCCTCTTGCAATGACCTCACCCTTTTCATTAAATGCCATCCCCTGGCCGTCAAAGACAAGTTCATCCTGCCCTCCCACTATATTGTTATAGGCGATTATGACACAGTTGTCTGTTGCCCTTGTGGCAAGCATCTCCTCCCGTAGATGTGCCTTGCCCATGTGGTAGGGGGAGGCATTTATGTTGATAATTATCTGTGCCCCTGCAAGTGCCTGCAATCTTGCCGGACCCTCCGGGTACCATATATCCTCACATATCCCGATCCCGATAGTTATACCGTTTAAGACGATGTTGATTGGAGTTTTGCCTGCCAGGAAGTAGCGCTCTTCATCAAAGACGCCGTAGTTTGGCAGGAACATCTTGTGGTAGACGGCTGCGATCTTGTGATTGTGGACTACAGCGGCGGCGTTGAAGATATCTTCTCTTCTATCAACGAAGCCGATAATAGCGGTAATCCCTGTTATCTTTTTTGCTATCCCTTTAAGGAATTTAATATTATCGTCCACGAACTGAGGTTTCAGCAGGAGATCTTCCGGCGGGTAGCCTGTGATGGCCAGTTCAGGAAAGATTACGAGATCGCAATCCATCCTTTTTGCCTTTTCAGTGAACCTGATTATCTTCCTTGAGTTCCCTTTCAGATCACCCACAGTGGGGTTTATCTGGGCCATTGCAAGCCTCAATGTATTCATGGCCGTAAGCTTACCAAAAGCCCTTTAAGCTGTAAAGTGGAAGATTGAAAAGAATGAATTAGGAATTATGTGTAATAAAACCGTCGTTCGTGATTCGTGGATCGTGTATAGTAATTCGAAATACGAAGCACGAAGCACAAGGCACAAAATACTAAAGAAGGAAAGAATCAGGTTTGAGAAATTGCATCACCTGTGTTATATAGGCGATGGAGAATTCTTTCGGCAATGGTTTACATGTTAAAAATACAGGAGGATATATATGTTCTACGATATCATACAGCAGACTTTCTTCCATAATCGCCTCTTGGATTATCTTTTTAGTCTTTCTTTTCTCATCATAGGTCTTCTTATTATCAGGGTATTAAAAGGTATCATCTTAAAACGGTTCAAGATATGGGCTGCTAGGACCGCCACTAAAATAGATGATTTCATGATTCATGCCTTTGAGAAGGCATTGCTCCCCATATTCTATTTTGGTGTATTTTACCTTGCAATGGGTATTTTAGTCCTGCCGTCTGCATTGGAAAAATCTATTGATGTGATTGGTATAGTCGTTCTGACTTTCTTCAGTGTTCGTTTTTTGATTGCACTGATTAGCCATGTTTTAGAGGTCTACTGGGTAAAAAAGGGAGGCGAAATATCAAAAACCCATGGTATCAAAGGTATCAAAGGAGTGCTTCCGGTAATCAAGGTCGTTGTATGGGGCGTCGGTATTGCCTTCCTTTTGGATAACCTTGGTTTTAAGATCTCGACCGTGATTGCTGGTCTGGGTATCGGAGGCGTGGCGGTTGCACTGGCGGCGCAGGCAGTTCTGGGTGACCTCTTCAGCTACTTTGCCATACTATTCGATCGCCCATTTGAGATAGGCGATTTTATTATCGTTGGAGATAAACTGGGGACAATTGAACATGTTGGTATCAAGACGACCAGGATCCGCAGTCTTGGTGGAGAACAGCTGATTTTTTCCAATACCGACCTTACCAATTCCCGTGTACGTAATTACAAGCGGATGGATAAACGTCGTGTGGTATTTAAATTTGGAGTAATCTACCAAACAAGTTTGGAGCACATGAAAGAGATACCTGTGATTATTAAAGATATTATTGAAATGATTAAAGAAACCACATTTGACCGTGCACATTTTAATTCGTATGGAGATTTCAGTCTCGACTTTGAGGTGGTCTATTATGTATTTGGTAGTGATTACAACAAGTATATGGATATACAGCAGGAGATAAACCTTGCGATTATGGAAGAGTTCAAAAAGCGGGGTGTTGAATTTGCCTATCCAACACAGACTTTGTTTGTAAGCAGGACATGAAGGGGATAATGAATGTGATATTAAGG
>JAUXIU010000082.1 GCA_030620895.1 Deltaproteobacteria bacterium | reverse complement strand
GGCAACGGTGACACCATCCTTGGTGATGGTTGGAGAACCGAAGGTCTTGTCTATAACTACATTTCTACCCTTGGGACCGAGGGTTACCTTGACTGTATCTGTCAGGATATTTACACCCCTCAATATCATCCCTCTTGCATGTTCACTAAAAGCTATTTCCTTTGCTGCCATATCTAACAACCTCCTTGTTATTTTAAATTATTCAATAATCCCGAGTATATCCTCTTCCTTTACAATCAGGTGTTCCACATCTTTAATCTTCACCTCAGAACCAGCGTATTTGCTATAGATCACCTTGTTGCCTACCTTTACATCAAGGGGAATCCTCTTCCCTTTTTCATCCAGCTTCCCGTTGCCTACAGCGACAACCTCACCTTCCATCGGTTTTTCCTTTGCTGAATCGGGTATTATGATACCCCCTTTAGTTGTTTCCTCCTCATCCAGACTCTTGATGAGGATTCTGTCGTGAAGCGGTCTAATCTTCATAAAACCATCTACCTCCTTATGTAATTTTCCTTATTTTTTTAATGCAGAGATAATATATGTGCCAAAATCCCCTTTGTCAAGGAAATATTAGCACTCGTCACGGCAGAGTGCCAATTTGTTGTTATTATAGAGGAAATTTGAAAATTTATGGATAACCCGAATTGGTTTTTGCTGATAAGTCCCAACAAGGGCTTTTAACATGTGTAAACATTTTTTCACATTATTTTAGTGGCTGGCTAGAGATTCTGGTGTCTTGCATTGACTATAAAACTCTGATAGTCTCTCGGCTATGGGTATGAGGGTAATGATTGTCTCTTCGGAGGCCGTGCCATTTGCGAAGACTGGCGGTCTGGCAGATGTGGCTGGCTCTCTGCCAAAGGCACTAAAAGGACTGGGATGTGATGTGGCCCTTGCAATGCCGTTATATAGGCAGGCTGTTGAAGGGGGTTTCGATATAGAGGCCACAGATGTTGAGGTAACCGTCAACATCGGTTTGCACAAGATCAGGGTCCCGCTTTTTATGGGTACAGTTGATGGGATACCAGTCTATTTTGTGAAGCAGGATGAATACTTCGATAGGGGATGTCTCTATGGAACGCCGGATGGAGACTACTTCGATAACCTTGAAAGGTTTACGCTATTTTCCAGGGGACTTCTTGAGATATTGTCAAAGTTGAAGGCCAGCTACGATATAATACACTGCAACGACTGGCAAACAGGACTTATACCGGCATACTTGCGTAGCATATTTAAATCGGATAGAACCTTCAACAAAACGGCATCTATCATTACAATCCACAATATCGCTTACCAGGGGCTCTTCCCTGTCGCAAATTTTGATATTACCGGACTCCCAAAGGATATGTGTACGGCTGAAGGGCTGGAGTATTGGGGGAAGATTAACCTCCTTAAATCCGGGATAGTCTTCTCTGATCTTATTACGACCGTCAGTGAAAGGTACAGCAAGGAAATACGGACGGAGGAGTACGGTTATGGCCTTGAAGGGATACTAAAGAAGAGGAGAGCCAACCTCTATGGTGTGCTCAATGGTGTTGACTATGAGCAGTGGAACCCTGAGAAGGACAAACTGATTGCCGCCAGGTATACAAAAGATGACCTTTCAGGAAAAAGGATATGCAAGAAAGACCTCCTCGCCGAATTTGGTTTAAAACTATCCATTAAAAAGCCAATCATAGCTGTTATATCAAGACTTGCCGATCAGAAGGGCTTTGACATTCTGTCCAAGGGCATCAACCAGATCATGAAGATGGGTGCAGGGATGGTTGTCCTGGGAACAGGGGAAAGAAGGTACCACCAACTATTCAATAAGCTTGCCGGGAAATATCCAGGGAAACTCGGGGTGAAGATTGCATATGACAATACCCTTGCCCATAAGATAGAAGCCGGTGCCGATATCTTACTCATGCCTTCAAAATACGAACCGTGTGGATTGAACCAGATGTATAGTCTGAGATACGGGACGGTGCCTGTTGTAAGGGCTACGGGGGGGCTTGATGATACCATAAAGGTGTACGACAAAAGGAGCGGAGAAGGAAACGGATTTAAATTTTCTGAATACTCCCCATCGGCCATGACAAAGAAGATAAAAGAGGCGATAACCCTTTACAGGGATGAGGAGTCATGGGCAAGGGTTATGAAAAATGGTATGTCTGAAGACTTTTCATGGAAGAGGTCTGCAGAGAGATATATTGCACTTTACAAGAAGGCCCTCAAAATCCACCTCTAATCTCCCCTCCCCCCTAATGATTATTAGGTCTCAACATTTGACATAAATTAATGTCGACGGGGCTGTCAATCAGTCTAATGTCAAATGTTGAGACCTGACCCCCCAACCTGGCATCAAAATTGCTTTAAAATATCTCTGGTATGCGGAATCTCTGCATTATCAGTGATAAAAGAGAAGAGCTGGTTGAAGTCAAAGGCCTCCTTGAGGGTGCCGGCTATAATGTAGTTGGTGAGGGGACAAGCGGCATTGACGCAATAGAGCTTTGCCGGCGGTTCTCCCCCGACGCACTTCTTATGGATATGCTGATGCCCGGTATGGATGGGATCGAAGCGGCAAGGACCATAAGCCTCCTCTATCCCACGACACTCATACTCCTTATAGAGGAATATGACGAGGAGATAATCAAAGATGCAGCAGAGGCTGGTACGATGGCCTGTCTTGTTAAACCTTTGGAAGGTAAAGACCTCTTCCCTGCCATCGAATTGGCAATATCCAGATTCAGGGCATTTCTTTTGCTGAAAGACGAAAATATAAGTCTGAGAGAAGAACTTAAGAGCAGGGAGGTCCTCGAAAAGGCCAAGAGGATATTGATGGAAAGGATGAGGCTTTCAGAGGGAGAGGCATTTAAGAGGATCAGGAAGATGAGCATGGATGCAAGAATGACCAAGAGGGACATAGCCGAGACGGTTATCTTATCATGGGAAGGGGGGATGAGAGTTGGGAGTGAAGAGGGTTCTCGTACTTCAACATATAGAACACGAAGGTCTAGGTACTATAGAAAGGGTCCTTAAGAGAAGGGGTTATTATGTAGATTGCCTCAGATTATTCAGGGGAGAAAAGGCACCAAAGACCGTTAATGGTATTTCATCTCTTGTGGTTCTAGGGGGTAGCATGGGTGTATATGAGGAGGAAAAGTACCCCTTCATAAAGGATGAGATAGCCCTCATACAATTGGCTATCAAGATGGGTAAACCTGTAATCGGTATATGCTTCGGTGGACAGCTCGTTGCAAAGGCAGCAGGTGCAGATGTATACAGGGGAAGGGGGCGGGAGATAGGGTGGTATCAGATCAAACTGACCGATGAAGGGTTATCGGATCCCCTCCTGGCAGGGCTGCCAGGTGAGTTTACTGTCTTCCAGTGGCATGGCGATACATTTGATATCCCTGATGGCGGGAAGAACCTGGCATCATCGGAGTCCTTTCGAAATCAGCTTGTCAAGATTGGTAGAAAGGCATACGGGTTCCAGTTCCACCTCGAGGTGACAGAGGGGATGATAAGGGAGTGGATAGATATCAACGAAAAGGAACTTCTCTCCATGAATGGGGATATAGACCCGGAGAAGATCCTGGGTGAGACACCAAAACATATCGAGACACTGAACAGCTATGGAGATGTTGTCTTTTCCAGGTTTCTGGACCTGATGGAAGAATAGGCACAGGTGATTAAATAGTAGGCATATTTATTCCAAATTGAGAATTAACTGCCTGTGGATCTTGTTAAATATTTACTGTTCTAGAAGAGTGGATATGAATAATCCCGTATTTCACGTTCTTTAAAGTGAAGATGCCCCGCCCACAGGGTGGGGCATCTTTACAGCAAGGAAGTTTCCATTACAGTAGCACGCCTTGACCCCGCCTACAAGGCGGGGCTTACGGCGTGCATCCTGTTATGCATTGCCGGATTTAGATAAAATCATAACTCGAAAAAATTAACCTCAACCCATTTTTCAAGGTTTATCTCTTTATATAGACCCAATTGTTATTGAAAATAAATTTTGGCATTGGTCTTGCATTGTTTATTATAAGGATTGAACGAAATATACTTGTAAAGGAATATAGAGCACCTCTCCTTATAATAATGGATGGGCGTTTCTCTGAATCATCAAAATCAAAAATAAAAAAACTAAAGAAGGGGGTATAGTCAAAATGTATGGAATCAAAAGGATAGCTACAGGTATTTTTGTTTTGCTAGGGGCAATCTTTTTCCTGGCACCTATTTCAAGGGCGGAAGGGGATACGGCGCTCAAGCTTAGCGGTTTTGTGGATGCCGCTTATGCCGATGCAGATGGCAGTGACGGCACCTTAAGCCTGGACCAGGTGGAGATCGACGTTGAAAAGAAGCTCGACGAGAAGGTCTCGTTAAGGGCTGATCTGAACTACCTGGCAGGCACCGGCGGTTTGGCCTTCGATGACATCGTTGAGCAGGGTTATGTCACGTATGCCCTTTCTGTTGGCAACGGCCTCGATCTTACCTTCGGCAAGTTCAATGCCCCAATAGGTTTTGAGCTCCTGGATGCACCGGATATGTACCAGTACTCGCATGCCCTTGTCTTCGATAACGGGCTGCCGACCAACCTTACGGGTCTTATGGGTTCTTACGCTTTCTCGGATATGGTAGACGTTGCCATCTATCTGGTAAACGGCTGGGATAATAACACGGATAATAACAACTCGAAGACCGTAGGGGGCAGGATCGGCATTACCCCCATGGAGGGCGTCAATATCGGCATCTCGGGCATCTCCGGCCCTGAGGTAGATGACAATATAACTGATAAGAGGAACGTATTCGATATAGACTTTACAATTACTATGATTGAAAACCTCATCATTGGTGGAGAATTCAACACCGGTAAAGAGGAGAACCAGGGTACGGCAACCGGAGAGACCGATTCGAAATGGACGGGTTATCTCCTGATGGCCCACTATGACTTTACAGATATCTACGGCATCACTGCAAGGTACGACTACTTTAATGACAAAGGTGGATCAAGGCTTGATGATACAGATACGTTAAAAGAGAAACGAACGGTATTTACCATCGCCCCCACATTCTCTCTTGGCGGCGGGGCGGGTATGCTTGTTGAATATCGCTACGAAAAGTCCGATGAGAATGTCTTCAAGAATAAGGCTGCTGTTAAAAGGATTGAGGACAGTTCGGACACGATTGCCGTTGAATTTACATACTCATTCTAATCCGGACCACTTGGTTCTTGCTGATAGAGATCTATCAATAGGATAGGTTTCCGAGGTCTTTCGGTGATAATTTAAGGCCTGGGGATTTCAAGGATAGGGGACAGTAGACGGGATTTTGATCCTGCATGAAAGAGAGGTGAAGGCAGAATGAAAAAGATAGAGGCCATCATAAAGCCCTTTAAGCTCGACGAGGTCAAGAAAGCCCTGAACGATATCCAGATAGAGGGGATGACCGTTACTGAGGTGAAGGGGTTCGGAAGACAGAAGGGACATACCGAACTATATAG
>JAUXIU010000140.1 GCA_030620895.1 Deltaproteobacteria bacterium | reverse complement strand
CAAGGCGTGCTAATGTAATGGAAACTTCCTTGCTGTCAAGATGCCCCACCCTGTGGGCGGGGCATCTTCACTTCTCACTCTACCTCTCAGCCACACATTTCAACTCTTTATAAACCACCATGGCTGCACGTTCTGATGCCCCAGCTTCACCTACCCTCTCCTTAACGCCCTCAAGCCCTTCTTTAATCATCGCTCTTTTGTTCTCGTCTCTTAATATATCCACTATCTCCTTAGCAATTGCACCAGGACTGGCATCGTTCTGTATGAGCTCCTTTACTATTCTCTTTCCCATGATTATATTCGGAAGCCCTACATCCCTCATACCAATAAGCACTTTTGCAAAAAGATAACTGGCAAAGGATAGTTTATATACAATGACCATTGGAACTAGCATAAGCGCTGCTTCAAGTGTAGCAGTACCAGATGCAACTACTGCGGCATCCGACGCCCTTAAAACCTCATATATCCTCCCTTTTACAGGTATTATTGTACAATCTGCTCCTTCTAAAAACCCACTAATAACGGAATCATCAATATTATCTGCAAGGGGTAGAATAAATATACAATCTTTAACTTCTTTGCTTATAAGGGCTGCTGCTTCCATCATTGTCGGCAGCAGTCTCTCCACCTCTTCAAGCCTGCTGCCGGGAAGAATAGCGACGACCCATTTTCTCCTAATCCCCAAACTATCCCTGGCCTCAGCGCTGGACATCCTGCAATGAGCGAGTTCACTCAATGGATGGCCTACATATTCAACATTCACCCTTTCATTCTCATATAGAGGGACCTCGAATGGGAAGATAACCAGCATCCTGTCCACCAGACGGGCGATCTTTCTTATCCTTCCCTTCCTCCATGCCCATACCTGTGGACTTATGTAATATATTACAGGTATACCCCTTCTTTTAGCCTCCCTTGCCAAACGCAGATTGAAATCTGGGAAATCTATAAAAACGGCAATATCCGGCCGCTCCTCACCCAACATCGCCTTCAATCGCTTAAAAATCCCTAACAAGCGTCCAAGCCTCTTAAATACCTCGGCGATACCAACTACAGATACTTCTCTCATATCCAGGCCCTTTAGACCTGCTTGTTTCATCCTGTCCCCACCCATACCACAGAAAACCAGACCAGAATCTACTGCCTTGAGTGCCTTTATAAGGTTGCTTCCGTGGAGGTCTCCAGACGCCTCACCACTGACTATAAATATCTTATAGTTTCCCGACACTGCCCTCGATAGTGTTTAAACTCTCTTTGATAGCAGCCTGTATCTTTTGTGCAACATGGAGGGCCCTTCTGCCATCCCTCCCTGAAACCAGTGGCTGTGACCTGTTGGCTACGCAGTTCAGGAATGCCTTTATTTCCTCCATCAGGGAATCCTTCATCTCAATCTTTATATCTTCCTCAACAATCCTGGGCATCTCTCCATCCACCTCCTCTTTCTTGAAGATAGCGATCTTTTGAGCAGCATAATCAATTGAAATATATTCACCGGGTTGGAATAGCCTGATCTTTCTTAGAGCCTCCCTTGCTACCCTGCTGGCTGTTACATTTGCCACACAACCGTTTTTAAACTTAAGCCTTGCATTCGCTATATCGACTTTACCGGAAACGACAGGCATCCCTACAGCCTCAACAGACTCAAAATCAGACTTAACGAGGTTCAATATGATGTCGATATCGTGTATCATAAGATCAAGCACTACATCCACGTCTACACCCCTGTTTGGAAATGGCGAAAGCCTGTCCGATTCAATGAATAATGGAGAAACGCACTTTCCTTCAAGTGCAACAACCGCCCCGTTAAACCTCTCAAGATGCCCTATCTGAAGAAGCGCATTATTTCTCTCTGCCTCTTCAATCAGTTTTTCTGCTTCATCAACAGTATTTGTCATAGGTTTCTCGAGCATCACATCTATTCCCCTTGCAAGGCAATCCTTTGTTATCTCGAAGTGTGTTTCTGTAGGCGTAACCACAGAAACTGCGTCAACTTTATCCAGAATATCCCTGTGAGAATAGAAGGACCCTGTATTGAGACGGTTGGCAAGATTATCGGCCTTTTCCCTGTCAAGGTCTACAACTCCAACAAGCTCCGCATTTGGCAATTGAAAATACTTCTCGGCATGAAATCTACCAAGATAACCTGCTCCTATAACACCTGTCTTAATCGTTTTCATGTACTTCACTTCCCCTTGTCCCTCTGTCCTTTATAACGCCCCTCTTTGCAGCCTTTATAAAGTCTATAAAATGTCTTATACGTTCAGAACCCGACATCTCATCACCAACCTTTTCAAGAGACTCAGCTAGTGGCATTGCAGACCTGAATATCATATTATAGGCCCTCTTGATATCGTTTATCTCTTCCTTTGAAAAGCCATGTCTTTTGAGCCCAACCTTATTCAATCCATACAGACGTGCCCTGTTACCGACAGCCAGAACATAGGGTGGTACATCCTTGCTCACAGCAGAGGCACCACCTATAATGCAGTGCTCACCGATCCTCACAAACTGGTGCACTGCAACAAGACCACCAACTATCGCATAATCATTTATACTAACATGTCCACCGAGGGTTGCTGTGTTTGCCATGATTATATTATTCCCGAGCCTGCAGTCATGTGCTATATGGACATAGGCCATAAGGAGATTATTATCGCCTATTACAGTCTTTCTATCCTCCTTTGTTGTTGCCCTGTGGATGGTAACAAACTCCCTTATCACATTATTATTACCTATTATTGCCTCCGTCTTTTCCCCTTTATATTGCAGGTCTTGAGGTGGGGCACCAATGGATGCAAACTGGAAAACATGGCATCCCGACCCTATTACAGTCCAATTGTCTATCACAACATGAGATTCTATCCTTGTCCCTTTCCCTATCTTTACCCCCTCACCTATAATAGTATATGGACCTATCTCTACCCCGTTGTCCAGCTCTGCTGTTGGATGAACAATAGCTGTAGGGTCTATCTTGACCTCTTTATCAATGGTTTTATTTTCCATCTCATGAATTTTAAATCCCGTATCTTGCATCTATTTCTCCTTATCCATTATGGTAGCCATGAGCTTGGCCTCAGCAACGAGCTTCTCATCAACATACGCTTCTCCACCGAAAGACCATATGTTCCCGCGAGTCTTTAGAACCTCCAGAACAAGCTCTAACCTGTCACATGGTTGAACCGGCTTCCTGAACCTCGCCCCATCTATACCCATAAAATAAACAACCTTATCTTTTACATCCGCCGATTTAAATGCCAATATGCCCCCCACCTGGGCCATAGCCTCTATTATTAGAACACCCGGCATAATAGGGTGACCTGGAAAGTGTCCCTGAAAAAAAGGTTCGTTAATTGTAACATTCTTTATACCCTTAGCCCTCTTTCCTGCCTCAAATTCCACGATCTTGTCTACCAGTAGAAAAGGGTACCTGTGCGGCAATATGTTCATTATCTCATTGATATCTATCATAGAGCCCTCCTTATTAACCTTTTTTTTCATAAGAGAAACATTCCATACTTAACCCTTTCTCTCTTCTGATACTACATTCTCTATCTCCTCTATTCTCTTCTCCAGTTCCATCAACTTCTTTCTTATCTCTGGAAGCTTTACAAAAACACCCTGAGCACGCAACCATTT
>JAUXIU010000169.1 GCA_030620895.1 Deltaproteobacteria bacterium | reverse complement strand
TGCGTCTTTTTCAAAGCCATTCCTTTCTTTAGTTTTTTAGGCTACTCCCTATTTTCCCTAAAAACCTAATAACCTAAAAAGCTAAGAAGCTACAACCTAAAAAGCTAATCCCCCTTTTTGGGTCTCCTTAAAGAGATCAAGAATCCCAACCCAATCCCTATTGTAAGAAGGAATGCAACCAGGCTCAAAAAAGGGATGATTGAAAAGCCGGAGATATTTTTTACAGAGGAGACCACTACAAGGGCAGACCCTATAACAAGTGATGCTATTATCAATGCTATTGCAACCCTCTGGCCTAGGTTATCTATCTCTCTTGTGAGGGTATCAAGTTTATGGTGGACAAAACCCACTTTAACATCATCTTCCAATATCCTGCTTAAAAGAGAACTTAACTGAAAAGGGGCATTGGCAGCTACATCTATGAGTCCTTCCGCCTTCTCTCTCTCCCTTTTGAAGATCTTCCCGGGTGAGATTTTCTCATTTATCATCCACCTGTATATAAGGGGTCTGGCTACCTCCCACATATTAATATCCGGACATAGCTGTCTCCCCACACCCTCTATTATAACCAATGATTTCTGTAGTAACAGAAGGTTTGGTTGGAGTTTCATATGAAAGCGTCTTGCTGTCTGAAGAAGCTTCATCAGAAGGCCCGGGATATCAATATCCTCCAGCTTCCTTCCAAATATAGGTTCAGTTATATCTCGCAGGGCATCTTCAAATTCGTGTATATCGACCTCTCTTGATATTAGTCCCATCTCCCTATGGATCATGGCCATCCTATAATAGTCTTGCCTTAAAAGGTAGAAGAGCATACTTGCAAGGTATCTTCTGAGCTTGTGGTCTAATCTGCCGATGATCCCAAAGTCAAGGTATATAATCGTCCCGTCATCTCTTACAAAGATGTTTCCGGGGTGTAGGTCTGCATGGAATACCCCGAACTCAAAGACCTGTTTAAAAAATGCCTTTATGCTGTTTTTTGCAATCTTCTTAACATCCAGCCCCAGTTCCTTAATCTTATCAGCTTCATCTATCGGGGTACCGTGCATCCTCTCTAGTATCAATACCTCAGGCGTCGTGCAATCCCAGTATACTTTTGGTATTTGAACGGTCGGGTCCCCTTCGAATATCTTATGGAAACGGTTTATATTTGCCCCCTCCACCATAAAGTCCAGTTCTTTATGTATTATTCTTGAGAACTCATCTACTACCTCTATAAGGCGATATCTATTTACCTGGGGTATATATTTATCAAGAAGCCTTGCAACTGTATACATTACGGATATGTCCGCCTCGATCACTCTCTCTATCGCAGGTCTTTTGACCTTGACAGCAACGGTAGGACCGTCTAATAGTGTGGCGTAATGGACCTGTGCGATAGAGGCGGAGGCAACAGGGATCTCGTCAAAGTTAGAAAATCTGGTGCTGATAGGTGCATTAAAGGATTTTTCTACAACCTGTTTTATCTCTTCAAAGGGAGATGGTGAAACCATGTCCTGAAGCTTCTTAAATTCCTCGACCCAATCTGGAGGGAGGAGGTCGGCCCTGGTAGATACCACCTGTCCTAATTTGACAAAGGTTGGACCGAGTTCCTCAAGAACCATCCTTATCCTCTGCGGGACACTCAATTCCCTCTTTGATCTCGCCTTTTTAAAGAATAATATCCTCTCAAATACAGCGATATATGGAAAGAGTTTCATCTCCTTTACAAGCCCGCCAAAGCCATATTTGATGAGTACAGTTATAATCTGGTGTAGGCGCCGTATGTTCTTATAGCTTTTAATCTGCATCTATCCTTAAAGGTTTTTTACATTGCTGTACGAATTTCGACTTTTTACGAGTGCGTTATCATTAGAAAAGGTATAAAAAGTATCTGCTATTTATCGAGACCCTTCTCCAGTTTTTCTATTTTCTTCTCCAGGCTATCGACCTTCTCCCTTGCCACCTGTGCCATCTTCTGGATGACCTCGATATCATCCTTTGTGGCGAACTTACACCTGTCTAAAAACCTCTCTACTATCTCTTGAATCTCCTTTTCCACCCTCTCCTTGCCGCCCCTGGCTGTCGCAATTATCTCTCTTATAAGGTGTACCCCTTCTTCGGCAAGTCTATTTTCAAGTTCCTGTCTTGGAGGGAGCTGTGCCCCTTCCTCAACTTCACCCTCTTTACCCCTTCCCTCTTCCACCACCTCATCTATGAGCCCTATTAATCTCTTCTCAAGCCCCATCCCTAATAGGATGGCTTTGTCGATTATATCCGCCATGGTAACCCTCCCTGGTATATGTTATAGCTCTTCCGTGTTTCAGTTGAATGAAAACCCTGCATGAAAATAATAAATAAACCCTATTCGTTAATCGTGTATCGTGTTTCGTGGATCGATAATCGTGTATCGTGTATCGTGGATCGATAATCGTGTATCGTGTATCGTTTAATAAATAGCAAGGCCATGAACTATGAAAATTAAAAGTTACAAAGAACTTGCTTTAACAAAGAACTCAAGTCGTGAATCGAACCACGAAACCCGAACCACGAATCACATTTTTTTATTCCTAATTCATGATTCATAATTCAGTAATACCTGATATACTCCTTTCCTGCCCCCTCAAGGTACCATCCGTTGCAGAAACCCAATGAACTGGTATCTTCGAGTAGCTTAAGCCCTTCTTCAGGCCCTATGATACCATCAAATCTTTTTTTGAATACATCTGCAATCTTTGCGGTATTCGTTTGTTGCGGTGAGATCCTTAAAGCGGTAACACCTATCTCCTTCAAATCCTCTACAAATTCTATGAGGGTGTAAGTAAGGGCGCTCAAGATAGATGTCCCATTAACAGTGAATATAGGCTCTTTATCTACTGTTTGCAGGACCATGCCATCCGGGTGAAGGCCGCAGTGGTGTTGACAGTTGGTCTTATTGAGATTGTAAGCCCTTGATGTATAACACCTCCATGAGAATGCAAGCGGGACCTTACCATGTCCAAAGACCTCACCCTCTATGTACGTATTTTTAATATTATATTCAATAGAGTCCCTTGATAGTTCTACTGGAAATACAACACTCCTGACCCCGATAACATGCAGGAACTCAATGGACGGAGCATTATAGGTTGTTATATGCGGTCCGGCAATAATTTCGTGATGCGT
>JAUXIU010000099.1 GCA_030620895.1 Deltaproteobacteria bacterium | reverse complement strand
CTGGAAACTGATTATTCACCCCGTTAAATAACAACCTTTACTTTTTTATGTTCTTGCTAAACATATGTAATTGTTGCATCAAGCGACGTCTCGTTTTTTTTTCTTATATTTAACGGGGCAAGCCGATTTTTTAAAAGATTACACAGATATTTTAATTGTTTTTACGCTTTTTGCAGTAAAAACAAACTTTATGTTATGATGATGTCAGGATGAATAATGGGATACAAAACGACTTATCATTTATATTCACCTCCCTTCTAAAACCATTATCGTTTGCCTCCAAAGACGATTTTCTACACATTGAGGCCGTCAAGGGTATAGAATTACTAGTCTCAAATCTATGCAGTAAGGCCGTCTCTTATGATCTCTCAAAGGATATCGAGAGGGAGTTCGAGGTCCTTGAAGGGCTTTTTTGTAATTATGACGATCTTGACGATGTACAGAAGAGGGCAAGAATTTCAATGGCAATGGAGTTAATCGAAGAGATCAGAGCCCGTTCGAGTCAAATTTCCTTAAGTGAAGCCAAAAATAAGATAGAGATCTTGATGACACCGCTTAAGGATGTCAAAGGTCTGGGCCCTAGACTTGCAGAGAGATTTGGAAAAAAGGGACTTAAAAACATCGAGGATATATTTTATTTTTTCCCTATTAGATATGAAGATAGGCGGAACATAAAGAGGATATCGAAGGTCGAGATAGGAAAAAGCGAGGTCGTAGTAGGTGAAATATTAGTGCTTGGTGAGGTCTTTTATGGTAGACGAAAGGTGTTCGAGATGTCGATTGGAGATGAAACAGGTATTCTGAGGGCCAAGTGGTTTAACTATCGCATACCGTATTTCAAGAGAAGGTATAAGGCAGGTCAGAGACTCCTTCTATTCGGTGAGGTATCCTCTTATGCCGGGCAGAGAGAGATAATCCATCCAGATATTGAACCAATAGAATCAGGCAAAGAAGATTTGGACGACCTTAAGACAATAGTCCCGATATATTCGCAGATAGATAATCTCCATCAAAAGACCATGAGGAAGATAGTAAAAAGGATCGTTGAGGATTATGCAGAATATGCTGTAGGCGGTGTCCCTGATTTTATCCTTAAGAGATATAATCTCATGGATTTGCCAGGTGCCCTGAGGACCATGCATGTTATTGATAAGACAGATACAGTGGACTCTATAAACCGGTTACCGAAAAAGAGTATAGTATTTGACGAATTCTTCTGTCTGGAAAGCGGTATTGCACAGAGGAAAGCAGGGTTGGGTAAAGAGAGTGGCATGAGTTTCAATACGGATGCAAAGGTAGTGCAGAAGCTGCTGGAGAATATGCCGTTCAGCTTGACTAAAGCACAGGAGAGGGTGATAGAGGAGATAAAAGACGACATGTCATCTCCTCACCCCATGAACAGGTTACTGCAAGGGGATGTGGGGTCAGGGAAGACCATTGTTGCTTTGATATCTGCTCTTATTGCCATTGATAATGGCTTCCAGGCGGCATTGATGGTCCCCACGGAGATACTTGCAGAACAACACTATCTTACAAGCCATAGGTACCTGGATCCAATTGGTATAAATGTTGCTCTATTGACAGGCAGTCTTTCAAAGTGTGAGAGAAATGCCATGAAAAAGGATGTAAAGAGGGGTGGGATAGATTTTGTTATTGGTACCCACGCTATTATTCAGGAGGACTTAGAGTTCAAAAACCTCGGGTTTGTAATAGTAGATGAGCAGCATCGGTTTGGAGTTACACAGAGGGCTTCCTTAAAGAAGAAGGGAGGGAACCCAGATATACTTGTAATGACGGCAACTCCAATTCCCAGAACACTTGAAATGACTGTCTTTGGAGATCTGGATGTATCAACGATCGATGAGCTGCCCCCTGGAAGGCAGCAAGTAGATACCAAGGTCTTTAGAGAGGGTGACAGGAATAAGATCTATAGTATTATTAAGGAAGAATTGCAAAACGGAAGACAGGCATATATAGTTTACCCTCTTGTTGAGGAGTCTCAGGAGCTTGAACTAAATGATGCAACCAATATGAAAGAGAAACTCCAAAGGGATGTGTTTGTAAATTACAGGGTAGGGCTTCTTCACGGCAGGATGAAGGGAGAGGAAAAGGAGTCCATTATGAGAGGATTTAAAGAGAGGAAGATAGATGTCCTGGTTGCGACGACTGTTATCGAGGTAGGGATAGATATACCGAATGCAACGGTAATGTTAGTTTAACACGCTGAAAGATTTGGTCTTGCCCAACTCCACCAGTTGAGGGGCAGGGTAGGTAGAGGGATACATAGATCCTATTGTTTATTGTTAGCTGTAAATATGGGTTCAAAGGATGCCTATAAGAGGCTCAGGGTAATGGAATCTGTTTCTGATGGATTCAGGCTGGCAGAGGAGGATCTGAAACTTAGAGGGCCTGGGGATTTTTTCGGTACACGCCAATCAGGACTCCCGGATTTCAGGATAGCAAACCCTGTAAATGATATCATCTTGCTGCCGAAGGCGAGAGAAGAGGCTTTCAGGATGGTAAAGAAAGATCCATCTCTTTCTTTGCCTGAGCATGTTGTAACAAAGGAGATAGTTAAGTCCCGCTGGAAAGGAAGGTTGGAGTTGGCATCGGTAGGGTGATTGTGAGATTATGCGGCTATCGGTAGTAATCCCCACATTAAACGAGGAAGAACAAATAGCAGGTGCCATTCAATCTATTGGGCAGGGATCTGAGATTATTGTGGTTGATGGGGGTAGTAGGGATGCCACGAGGGATATAGCATCGAGTTTAGGTGCGAGAGTGAAGTTGTCAAAACGGGGGAGGGGCTTGCAGA
Organism: Deltaproteobacteria bacterium; assembly: GCA_030620895.1. Classification (GTDB taxonomy): domain Bacteria; phylum Desulfobacterota; class GWC2-55-46; order S146-70; family JAUXIU01; genus JAUXIU01. The sequence continues at coordinate 1,896 of JAUXIU010000099.1, read as the reverse complement.
TGGATGCAGGGGCTTTAAAGGCATCAGGTGAAGTCTTGCTCTTTCTCCATGCCGATACAAGGCTACCGAAGGGTTGGCTGGGTATAGTTGAGAGTGCTTTGAGCGATGAAGGGGTTGTTGGAGGTGCGTTCAGTTTAAAGATAGATTCTCAAAGGTATATATTTCGCATTATAGAGCGGATGGCTAATATCCGTTCAAGGTTCCTGGGGTTTATTTATGGTGATCAGGCTATCTTTGTAAGGAGGGAGGCCTTCTTTGAGTCTGGTTGTTTTAAAAGTCTTCCCTTGATGGAGGACATAGAGTGTGTTAAGAGTTTAAGAGCTATAGGGAAGGTAGTAATCCTTGATGAGCCTGTTCTGACGTCCTACAGGCGATGGGAAGGAAAACCTGTAATAGTCACGACCTTTAGGAACTGGATTATACTTGTCCAATATCTCCTGGGAGTTTCACCGGAGAGGCTATATCTAAGGTATTACAAAAAGCAAGCAAGCGGAGAGCATGATGATATTCAAGAATACAGATGAGATCTACGATTCTACCAACTCTATTAAGAAGAAGAATGGAGGAATCGAACTTATCAATGCTTCTGATTTCAGAGATAATTATTTAGACAAACTTTTATTCAATGCCATATTCAACGATAATAAGGCTGTAAAGGCTGAAGCAAGATGGCTTATAAGGTCTGTCGCAGGTTCTTGCGGTATGAGACTGGCATCTATACAGGGGCTTTATGAGGCAATGGGGAGGGGGGAAGTAAAGGGTTTTGCTGTTCCAGCCATAAACATAAGGGGTATGACGTACGTTGTTGCCAGGGCAATCTTCAGAGCAGCTTTGAAAAATAGTGTGGCTGCATTTATCTTTGAGATAGCAAAGAGTGAGATGGGTTATACAGACCAGAGCCCTTCAGAATATGCCGTTGCCGTCATAGCTGCAGCGATAAAAGAAGGTTATTCAGCACCGCTATTTATTCAAGGAGACCACTTCCAGTTGAAGGCCGAAGGTTATGCCCAGGACCCTGAGAAGGAGATATCTGGACTTAAGAAACTTATAGAGAGCGCGATAAATGCCGGTTTTTACAATATATATATCGATGCCTCGACACTTGTGGATTTAAGCAAGCCCACAGTTTCATAACAGCAGATGCCTAATATTGAGACAACTGCGGAATTAACAGAATTTATACGCGGACTGGAGCCGGAAGCCATTACTGTTTCTGTAGGTGGAGAAATAGGAGAGGTGGGGGGGAAAAATTCAACCGAAGAAGAACTGCGGGCGTTTATGGAAGGGTACCTGGGTAGGTTAAAAGAAGGGATGAAGGGGATAAGTAAGATTAGTGTACAAACAGGGACAAGCCATGGAGGTGTTGTGCTGCCAGACGGTAGCGTTGCAAAGGTTAAGGTAGACTTTGACACAATAGAAAAGTTGACCATGGCGGCCAGGGAATCTTATGGTATGGCAGGCGTTGTCCAGCATGGAGCATCAACCCTGCCTGATGATGCATTTCACATGTTTGTAGAGAGAGGTGCGGCGGAGGTGCATTTGGCGACGGGATTCCAGAATATGATATACGAAAGTAAACACTTCCCCGGGAATTTCAAGGAAGATATCTACAAATATATCCTCGATAAACTATCAGGTGAGAGAAAGGATGGAGAGACTGAAGAACAATTTATATATAAGACAAGGAAGAAGGCCTTTGGGCCTTTCAAAAAGAGGTTCTGGGAGTTGCCACAAGACAGGAGGTGGGGGATCGGTTTAGAACTTGAAGAGAGGTTTGAGTTCCTCTTTAAAAAACTGAATGTTGTTAATACAGTGGATATTGTCAGGCAGTGGATCAAGCCGGTCAATTTGACATGCAGTCTAGAGAAGGAGCTGATAAATCTGTAGATATACTTT
>JAUXIU010000051.1 GCA_030620895.1 Deltaproteobacteria bacterium | reverse complement strand
TGGTGACTGACGGTGATATAATCCACTTCAAGTTTAACGTTTAATTGACAATGAAGTGGCGGGTACATGCATTGAATCGTGCATTGAAGCATTAACAGGATGCACGCCGTAAGCCCCGCCTTGTAGGCGGGGTCAAGGCGTGCTAAGGTAATGGAAACTTCCTTGCTGTCAAGATGCCCCGCCCTGTGGGCGGGGTAACTTCACTCTTGCTTTTAATATATATATGGTTTAGAATATAAACTTATTAAATGATAATATAAGGTTTGAGCCAGCCCTATTTACAAGGGATTCAGAAGGAGGTATTGATAGATATGGAGAGACCGTATGAGCTGATATTTATATTGAAACCGGACGTCGATGAGGATATCAGCAAGGTGATTATTCAAAAGATTACCGATATAGTCAAGAAATACAAAGGGGAGATTTCCAGCGTTGATGATTGGGGAAAACGCAAGTTGGCCTACCCGATACAAAAACTTAATGAGGGGCGCTATATTTTTGTAAAGCTGTCATCTCCGAGTGACACCATAAGGGAGATAGAGAGGTTGCTGAGGGTAAATGAAAATGTAATACGTTGTATGACTGTTAAGGCAGTCACTAGAAAGGCGAGTCAACCTCAAAAAGAAGAACAAAAAGACACATCTGAGGTTTTGACTGATGAGGGAGGGGTTGAGTGAGGAATAATAGAATGGGGGGCAAGAAGGAACAGAAAGGTACTTTCAAAAGGGTTTTCCGGAGAAAGAAGGTTTGCCGTTATTGTAAGGATACAAAACTTACAATTGATTACAAGGATGCGAGGGCATTGAGGCCATTTATAACCGAGAGGGGCAAGATACTCTCAGGGAGAATAACAGGGGCCTGCGCGAGACACCAGCGTGAAATTAAAATGGCCATTAAGCGTGCAAGAAATATTGCCATTCTACCGTTCCTTACAACATATAGCTGAAGTTGGAGGTAAGGGTTCATGAGGATTATTTTAAAAGACGATATATCGTCACTAGGTAAGTATGGAGATGTTATCCAGGTAGCAAGTGGTTATGCCCGTAACTATCTTGTACCAAGGGGCCTTGCTATTGAAATAACAGATGGTAATCTGAGGGCTGTTGAGCATCAGAAAGATGCTTGGATGAGGAAAGCACAAAAGATTAAAGAGGCATCCAGTAACCTCAAGAATGAACTTGAGGCGCTCATGTTGAGTTTTGCAAGGAAGGCCGGGGAGGATGAGAAGCTCTTTGGTTCTGTAACATCAATGGACATAACGGCCGCCTTAAAAGATAAGGGTTTCAATATAGACCGCAAGAAGATATATTTAGAGGAACCTATTAAGAGCATAGGTGTTTATACCGTACCGGTTAAACTGTATCAGCAAGAGGTTGTAGCCAACCTTAGGATTTCTGTAGTTAAAGAGTAAGATTTTTGCAGTGCAAAACCCCCTGGAAAAAGAATGAATTACGAATTAAAAAGAAGAACCCATAATTCCTGATTCATTATTCATAATTCAGTATTTAAGCAATACGATGATTTTGTTTCGCCAAAGACCCTGGAAACTAATTAAGATATAACTAGGCGATGAAAGAACTTTTATCTTTCCTTATAATCAGTCATTAACCTCGAGTATCTTCCTATGCAACTTCAAGCCCATGAATCTATTCTTCATAAAGTCCCACCACAAAACATTGAGGCAGAGCAGTCCATTCTCGGCGGTATCCTAATAGATAATGATTCGATAACCAAGGTTCTTGAGATTCTCTCTTACGATGGAAGTGATTTTTACAAGGGTGCACACAGGAAGCTCTTTTGTGCCATGGTGGCCCAATTTGAAAAAAACATACCTATAGATATTGTAACTATGACCGATGCCCTTAAGACAAAAGACGCACTGGAATCTGTTGGGGGTCTCTCATACCTGGGTGCGCTTGTAGAATCGACACCAACTGCAGCTAATATAACCTATTACGCAAGGATAACTAAAGAGAAGTCTATCTTAAGGAAGCTAATAACCGCATCCACAGAAATCGTTACTAGATGCTATGAGGGTGGAGATTCAATAGAGGATTTCCTGGATGATGCCGAGAAATTAATCTTTCAGATCTCTCATGAGAAGGAGAAGAAGTCTTTTTATCCTCTTAAAGAGATAATAAAGGATACCTTCCATGCTATAGAACAGCTCTATGAGAGGAAGGAGCATATAACAGGGGTGTCGACCGGGTTCAGCGATCTTGATAAGCTTACTGCTGGCCTCCAGAGATCTGATCTCATAGTAGTTGCTGGCAGACCTAGTATGGGAAAGACGGCTCTCTGCCTGAATATTGCCCAGCATGTAGCTTGTGAGGAGGAAAAACCGGTTGCAGTGTTTTCTCTAGAAATGAATAAAGAGCAGCTTGTACAGAGGCTTCTTTCTTCGAAGGCAAGGGTTGAATTGCATAGATTGAGGAGTGGATTCTTAAGGGAGGATGACTGGGGGAAACTGACCTCTGCTATAGGCAATCTTTACGAGGCTCCTATATACATTGACGACTCACCTGCGATGACCGTTCTTGAAATGAGGGCAAAAGCTAGAAGGTGGAAATCAGAACTAGGACTCGAACTCATAATAGTGGACTATCTGCAGTTGATGAGGGGGAGAGGACGGGCAGATAACAGGGAGCAGGAGATAGCTGATATATCCAGATCGTTGAAGGCGATGGCAAAGGAACTGAATATTCCTGTTATAGCACTTTCACAGCTTTCAAGGAGGACAGAGCAGAGAGAGGGTAGCAAACCGCAACTTTCGGATTTGAGAGAGTCTGGTGCTATCGAACAGGATGCCGATGTCGTGATGTTCATATACAGGAGGTCACAGTATGAACCATGCGATTGTCCAAAAGACCTCTGTACCTGTGGAAGACGTAATGATGCAGAACTAAGGATGGCAAAACAGCGTAACGGCCCCACAGGTGATATAAAACTTACCTTCTTAAGCGAGTATACAACATTTGTGGATCAAACACAGGTGGATTATGGGGATGTATCTGGTAAATGGGTAGAGTAGATTTGGAGTAATCGACCGAATATACAGAGCGTCACAACAGGATGCACGCCGTAAGCCCCGCCTACAAGGCGGGGTCAAGGCGTGCATCCTGTTTTTCCTTCCGGTCCGGGCTTCGCCTCGGGATCAGGCTATAGATATGCAAGGGTTCTGATTTCCCTTTTACGGTTATGGGTTGGAGGACCCTGGTGGCAAACTGCTCTTTTACACAATCATATGTGCTATTAGAGATAATTACCTCTCCTTTTTTGGCTGCCGAGCAAAGACGTGAGGCGATATTAACATTATCGCCTATTATAGCATATTCCATCTTCTGTATGGAGCCAAGGTTACCGGCTACAACCTCTCCGGTATTCAAACCTATTCCAATCTCAAGCCTTTCAGATTCATCTCTACTGCTATTAAACTTTTTAAGTTTCTCCAGCATTTCGCAGGCTACACGTGATGCCCTCAAGGCATGGTCTTCAAAGTAGACAGGGGAGCCGAACACCACCATTATCTCATCGCCTACGAACTTGTCAATGTAGCCCTTATGTTTCAGGATGATGCTGGTCATTAGTGTGAAGTATTCGTTTAATAGGTTGATGATGGCCTCAGGGTCTTTCTTTTCTGAGAATGAGGTAAAACCCCTGATATCGGAGAAGAGCACGGTAACGGTTATCTTCTTTCCCTTAAACCAAGTTTCCTGTTGCTTGAGTATCATATCAACCACCTCAGGCGCAACGTAACGACCGAAGGACTCCTGTATGAAATGTTTCTGTTTAAGGCCATCGGCCATTTCATTGAAGGCAGTCATAAGGACTCCCAACTCATCCCTCCGGTGTACCTCTATCCGGTGGTCTAGATTACCTTCACCTATGGCCCTGGCACTTTTAACAAGTGTGTGTATGGGTTTAACTATAACAGCTGAAAGGATAAATGCCCCGCCCCCTGCTATGAGAAGTCCCAAATAAGTTAGATATTTAATAAAGCGGTTAATGTTATTTACGGCCTCGTCTATGACCTTGCGTGAGATTCCCACATGAACCGAGCCGATACCTTCCCTCAAGCGGGTGGAGACAATGGCTACTGCTATATCGTAGAAGACCCCAGAGGCGTCGTTGTATAAAATTATGCTATAACCTTCGCCCTGTTTAATAATCTTGCTATCGACAGGCCCTATGTATTCAATGCCGCTTTGGCTCACTTCATTATGAGCCTTTATTTTATTGTCATTTCCTACGATCATGCTGTAGATGATTCCACGGTTTCCCATTGCTCCTTTTACAACTGTAAAGAGTGTGAGGTCATCGTCCGTAAGAAACGGATCCTCGCTTGCAGAGGCGATCCCTTTCGCCAGGGCCAGTCCCTTCTCCAGGCTTTCCTCTAGGACTATCTTGCCTGCAGTCCTATTAATAAGTGTAAGGACTGTTAACATCAGGGCGGCAACGAAGATGAGTATCATTGCCAGAAATTTCATCCTTATGCTAAAAAAGAAAGATCCGAACCCTTTACTTGACATCCATCACCCCTTCGAGCTTTCTTTTGGCCTTCTCGATATTGAGAAGGGCCTTTTGGTGTTGCGGATCCAATTCAAGGACCTTCTCCCAACTCTTTATTGCATCCAAATATTTACCGTCTGTATAAAGCTCAATCCCCGAAAGGTAATGTCTCTCAACCTCTTTCTCAACAGCCTTTCGGGCCTTCGTCTTATCTATCTTGCCGAGGTATCTTTTTGCCAGCCGATTTGTGGGATCTATGTTCAAGACCCTTTTAAAGCCCAATATAGCCCCATCAATCTCGCCCTTATTATAAGCACCGACTGCTTTTTTAATCAAGGGCGCTGTTGCCTTATCTAGCTTTTTTCTGGCATCGGCCATCATCTTCTTTGCTTTCTTATCTCCCTTGTTCATAGCAAGGACCTCACCGTAGAACTTGTATGCCCGATAGTATTTGCCCTTGTTAAAGGCCTCTTTAGCCAATGAGGTCTTTCGATTAATATCATCTGCTCTTAAGTTCTTTGCGTCTTTAAGATCCCTCAGGGCGCCCTGGTTTCCTTTATCTACGGACAGAATCTCTTTGTAAAGAGCAATAGCCTCGGAGTATCTTTCATTTTTAAATGCATTTTTTGCGTTTTTAAGTTTCCTGGCCACTGATTTTTTAACTCTGGCCGAGACCCCTTTAATCTCCTCCTTTAGGGTAAAGTCATCCGGTTTCAGCTCCTTGGCACGATTCAGGTTCTTAATGGCCTTTAGGTAATCTCCTTGCCTTGAGTACTCCCTTCCCTTTGAAAAATAGGTATGAAATGCTTTTTCAAGCGTCTTTGATGATCTGGCTCTGCCATCAAGCGCCAGCTGGTTTTCAGGGTTGTATTTGAGCACTTCATTATAGGTGGCTACAGACTCTTTAAGTTTCCCATTCTCTTCATGCACCTTGGCTTCTTTAAGGAGAGGAGTTACAATTGAGGCCAGGTTCTTCTCAGTACTTTTTAACTTTGCCTTTATGCGCGTGTCTTCGGGGTCATAAGATAATGCCGTCTTATATTCCTTCAGGGCCATATAAGAATTTTCTAATGCAGCGTATTGATCTCCTTTTAGGATATGTGCATTCTTTCTTTCCTCCAGAAGCCCTTCTACTGCTTTTAGCCCTCTAAGTCCCTCTATGTGTTCGGGATCGAGTTCAATAACATAACGAAATGCCATGAGTGCTTCTCTAGGTTTTTCTTCATTCAACAGCCTCTCTGCTTTAGAGAGCATATTGACGATCTTCCCCTCCCTTTCTTCCTCAGCCTTAAGCATTGAGGCCTCTAGACCCTCTTCTGCCATTCTCTTGCCTTCAAAACCTATTTGATTTTGCGGGTCGATTTGCAGGAGATCGTTAAATTCCTTGAGGGCGTCTGCATAGTTGCCCCTGGAAAGATAGTACTCTCCCTGTTTGATACATTGATCTATAAATTCTTCTGTGACAAGAGCAAGGGCCAGATTTGCCTTGGGATGTTCAGGGCTTAATACCAGAACCTCCTTCATCTCCTTATAAGCAGGTTTATAATTCCCCATCTTCATGTGGTTATAACCGAGCATGAAGTGCAGATTTGGATCGCTTCTTCTTAGGTCAATGGCCTGCCTTAATGCCTTGTCGGCCCCCTGCCAGTCCTCTCTCTTCTGGAGTTCAATTGCGGTATTCTGTAAAAGTGGTGGGAGGTTTTCTAATATCTCCGGTGACTTTGGTGTATGGAGCATTCCCATAAACTCGAGTGCCTTATTGTAATCGGCCATCTGGTAGTAAAGATGTCCTAGAAAATAATTGGCATTTTCGTTTTCAGGGGCCAGTTCAACGAGTTTTTTGAATTCTATAAGCGCCTTTTTGCTCTTTTTATCTCTTATAAAGGCAAGCCCCTTTACCTGATGGGTTGCAATTATGTATTGTCTGACCCTTTGATCATCTGGTGAACGCCTCTCACATGTCTTGAGACTTTTCATCGCCCGATCATAATTTCCGAGTTTGAACAATAACTCACCCTTTCTACAGTAGGCGCGTGCTTGCCCCGGTTTTATCTTTATGGACTCTTCATAAGCCGTTAATGCTTCTTCAAGTCTATCTTTCTTCTGGTTGGCTATCCCAAGATTATAAAATGCCTTGTTCAATTCATACCTTACTCCGGCTCTCTCTCTATCCAGAGCCTTTGTCCTCATATATGCATCGAAAGCCTCTGCAAGTGCCCCGGTCTCGGCATAGGCAAGACCCAGGTGATAGTTGAGTTCAGCATCATCTGGTCGTTTCTCATAGACCTTTAGAAAATGGTCAAGGGCGTCGCGGTAGAGTTTTGCCCTTAAAAAGGCAATACCCAATTGATATTGTATCTTTGTATTGTCTGGATCTAATTCCAGTGCCTTCCTGTACTGATTGATAATAGGGTCTTCTTCAGACCCATAAGAGGTGTGGTTGGATATAAAAGATAAAAAAAGAGTTAGTACTAGACAAACAATGATAGCCAGCGCTCTTTTCATTCTCTTTTCCATATGACAATATGAAAGATTAGGTGAGTTTCATTGGAACCTCAATGCCAGTTTAGGTTAATGAGCCTCGTTCAAAAACACCTGAATACCTTAAGAAATTATCTCATAGAACCTTTGTTTATTCAAGGATTTACAGGTATTCAGGTATGATGATTGGCTGGATCTGCGAAGCAAAAACCGCTAAAAATTGAAGATTGAAGATTGACAATTGAAAAATCCGTTTCCAAAAAGCCCTGGAAAAGGTCAGAGTTGCGGTAAGGGGTCAATTCCTATTTTATTTTAACCAATCAGTCACCCATCCCATTACATGGCCCCTGTCAACTTCCCAGGGGCCTCGCCCCTTGGCCTTTGATAGAGCGTCTTCAATCTCTTCATCTGTGGGATAAGTCTTAAGGATCAGAATCTGCCCCGGCGCAAGTTCATCCGGGTCTCTTAGCCAGACAATGTTGTATTTATAGATGAGGGGCCATATATGTGGATCGCCGTATACATCTTCTCTTTCTGCTATAGTCCATAGTGTAT